>JBGPIH010000013.1:0-32899 GCA_041484785.1 Candidatus Limnocylindria bacterium | reverse complement strand
GTACGAGCGGCCGACCCATCTCGCCGACGCTGTCGCCCTGCTGGCCGAGCACGGCCCGGACGCGCGCCTGCTCGCCGGCGGAACCGACCTCATCATCCGGCTGCGCGACGGCTCGCTGCAGCCCCGGATCGTCGTCGACGTCAAGCGGATCGCCGAGCTCGACGGGGAGATCCGCGGCGGCGATGGCCACCTGGCCATCGGGGCACGGACGTTGATGACGGACATCGCCGCGGACGAGCGCATCCGGAGCGACTACCAGGCCCTTGCCGAGGCCGCGTCGGTCGTCGGGTCGGTCCAGATCCGCAACCGGGCGACGCTCGCCGGCAACATCTGCAACGCGTCCCCCGCGGCGGACACGGTGCCGGCGCTGCTCGTCTACGGTGCCCGCGTCGTCGCGGTCGGACCGGCCGGGTCCCGAACCATCCCGATCGACGACTTCCTCGTCCGCTCGGGTGTCACGACGCTTGCCCGCGGCGAGCTCGTCACGGCGATCGAGCTGCCGCTCCCGGCCATCCGGCGCGCCTCGGTCCACCTTCGGCGAACGCGACGTCGCGGCCACGATCTCGCCTCGGTCACGCTGGCCTGCGCGGTGGATGCCGACGGGCTGACCCGGCTGGCCTATGGCAGCCTCGGCCCGAGGCCGCTCCTCGTGGCCGACGAGACCGGCCTGCTGGCCGATCCCAATGCGCCGGACCTCGCGAAGATGCAACGCCTCGAGACCCTGTTCGTCGGTGCGAGCCCGTCCGCGCGATCGATGCGGGCAAGCCCCGAGTACCGCCTGGCGATGCTGCACGTGCTCGGGCTCCGCGCGGTGCAGACGGCGATCGAGCGCCTCGGCGCGGGGGCCGTTCGGCGATGACCCCGAGCCGGCGGATCGAGCTGACGGTCAACAGTCGCGCCCGCTCGATCGAGGTCGCGCCCCACCACACCCTCCTCGACGTCCTGCGCGACGACCTCGGGCTCACCGGGACGAAGGAGTGCTGCCTCGTCGGCGAGTGCGGCGCCTGCACGGTGCTGGTCGATGACGTGAGCGTCGATTCCTGCCTGGTGCTCGCCGTCGAAGCGGATGGCACCACGGTCACGACCGTCGAGGGCCTCGCCACCGGGGACCGGCTGCACCCGCTGCAGCGGGCCTTCCTCGAGACCGGCGCGGCTCAATGCGGGTTCTGCATCCCCGGCCAGCTCATCGCGGCCCAGGCGCTGCTCGCCCTCAATCCGCACCCGACGCGAGCGGAAGTCGAAGAAGGCCTGGCCGGCAACCTCTGCCGGTGTGCCGGTTACCCGCAGATCATCGAGGCCGTGCTTGCCGCGGCCGCGATCGAGGCGACCGAGCCGTGAGTGGCCAGGGCGTCGGTGGGTCCCCAGCCCGGGTCGGCGGGCTCGACCGGGTCACCGGCCGGCAGAGGTACGTCGCCGACGTCCGGCTCGAGGACGCGCTGCACGCCAAGCTCGTCAGCCTCGACTGCGCCCGGGCGCGGATCATCGCCATCGACACGAGCGCCGCCCTCGCGGTCCCGGGCGTGCGTCTCGCCATCACCGCCGCGGATCTCCCGCAACCGATGCCGCGCTTCGGCCCGCAATTCCAGGACCGACCGGTCCTCGCCGTCGGCGAGACCCATTACCACGGCGAGCCGCTGGCCGCCATCGCCGCCGAGACCCGTGACGCCGCCGAGGAGGCGGCCCGTCTCGTCCTGATCGACTACGAGGAGCTGCCGGCCGTCTTCACGATCGCCGGGGCCCTCGACCCGGCCGCCCCGCTCGTCCAGGACCCATCGATCCGGCCCGGCGATCCGCTGGCGACGACGAACATCCTGCGCGAGCACCACTACGGCTGGGGCGCCGTCGAGGCGACTTCCGCGGACGTCGTGGTCGACGGAACGTACGCCTTCCCGATGGTCACCCAGTTCGCGATCGAGCCGCACGCATTCATCGCCGCGCCGGACGGCGACGGGATCGGGATCTGGAGCTCGATCCAGCATCCGAACTGGCTGCAACGGGTGATCGCCGGTCTCCTCCACCTGCCGCTCGCCAAGGTCCGGGTCTACGCGCCCGACCCTGGCGGCGCCTTCGGCGGCAAGCAGCACGCCAAGTACGAGCCGCTCGTCGCCCTCATGGCCCTGCGGGCGGGACGGCCGGTTCGCCTCGTGCTGACGCTCGAGGAGACCTTCCAGGCCGTCCGCCGGGGCGCATCGGAGATCCACGTCCGCTCCGGCTTCCGCTCGGACGGCGGCCTGGTCTTCCGCGACATCGAGGCGAACTACCTCATCGGCGCCTACGCCGACATCGCCGACCGGACCGTGGCCAAGGGCAGCTACACCTCGAACGGGCCGTACCGCGTCCCGGCGGCCCGGATCGTGGCCAGGAGCATCCTGTCCCACACCACGCCCTCGACCGCCTTTCGCGGGTTCGGCAATCCACAGCAGATCTGGGCGGTCGAGTCGAACATGGACGAGGCCGCCCGCGTCCTCGGCATCGACCCACTGGCACTCCGGCTCCGGAACCTGGCGCGGCCCGGGGAGGCCTTCATCCCAGGCGACACCCCGGCCGACGGGGACTGGGCCCGCAGCGTCGAGCGAGCGGCCGAGATGATCGGGTGGGGGAGTCCGCCGCCACCCGGCCGCGGTCGCGGCCTGGCGGTCGGGCTGAAGTCCGGGCCGACGACGGGCCTGTCGTACTCCACGGTCCGCCTGCTCGCGGACGGCAGCGTGGTCGTCCACGCCGGTACGTCCGACATGGGCCAGGGCGCCCGGACGATCTTCGCCCAGATCGCGGCCGAAGAGCTCGGGGCCCCGCTCGACTGGGTGACGGTCGTCATGGGCGACACCGCCGTCGTCCCGTACGACCAGCAGACCTCGGCGAGCCGCTCGTCGGTGCTCATGGGGAACTCGATCCTGAATGCCTGCCGCGACGTCCAGGCGAAGATCCGGGCGATGGCGGCGAGGCTCGAGTCGGTCGACGAGGCCGGCATCGTCGTCGATCGCGGCGAGGTCCGGATCGGCGAGCGCGTCCTGCCGATCCGCGACGTCCTGGTCCGTGGACTCGGTCGCCTCGGCGGCGAGGTGATCGGGCTCGGCGAGATGCGCAAGGAAGCCGACCCGGAGCATCCCCTCGGTGGGACCGCGGCCTTCTTCGAGTTCAACTGCACGGCCGTCGAGGTCGAGGTCGACCGGGCGACAGGCGACATCGTCGTCACTCGCCACGTCACGGTCTCGGACGTCGGCAAGGCCCTCAACCCCCTCCAGGTCCGTGGCCAGGACGAGGGGGCCGCGATCATGGGCCTCGGCCACACCCTGATGGAGCACTACATCCATGACGACGAAGGCAGGATCCGCAACCTCGGGGCGATCGACTACCGGATCCCCACGAGCATGGACCTGCCGCTCCTCATGGAGAGCGGCACCATCGAGAACGAGGACGGGCCGGGCCCGTACGGCTCGAAGGGGATGAGCGAGGGCGCCCTGCTGTGCGTCGCGCCGGCCGTGGCCGCCGCCGTCCACGCCGCGACCGGCGCCGTCATCCGCGATCTGCCCCTGACGCCTGAGCGGGTCTGGCGCGCGCTCAATCCGTCGCGACCCCTCGAGCCGGGACCCGGCGAACCGACACCGATCCCGTGACCTACGCGTTCGCGCTCGACGCGCCGCACTCCCCCACGCTGGCCGAGGCCAGGTCGATGGTCGGCGGCAAGGCCGCCAACCTGGGCGTGATGGCACGAGAGCTTGGTCTCCCGGTGCCGCCGGGCTTCGTGATCACGACGGCGACCTGCCGGGCCTTCCTGGCGAACGGCTGGCCGGCCGGCCTCGACGACGAGCTCCGGGTTCGAATGGCCGACGTCGAAGCCGCCGTCGGGCGGCGGTTCGGCGACCCGTCCGACCCGCTCCTGGTCAGCGTGCGGTCCGGCGCCCCGGTCTCGATGCCCGGGATGATGGACACGATCCTGAACCTCGGGCTGAACGACGCGACCGAGGCAGGCCTCGCCCAGGCCGCCGGCAACGACGCCTTCGCCCGCAGCTGTCGCGACCGATTCGACCGGAGCTTCCGGGCGATCGTCGGCGTCGCCGACGTGCCCGCGGATCCGTGGCGCCAGCTCCGCCTGGCGATCGAAGCCGTGTTCCGGTCCTGGAACAGCGACCGGGCCCGGGCTTATCGCGGCAAGGAGGGGATCCCCGACGACCTCGGGACGGCGGTGACCGTCCAGGCGATGGTCTTCGGCAATCGCGGCACGACCTCGGCCAGCGGCGTCCTGTTCACCCGAAACCCCGCGACCGGCGAACCCACCCTGTACGGCGACGTCATGTTCGACGCCCAGGGCGAGGACGTCGTCGCCGGGACGCACCCGACCGAGCCGATCGCCGCGCTCGACGAGCGGATGCCCGCC
Organism: Candidatus Limnocylindria bacterium; assembly: GCA_041484785.1. Classification (GTDB taxonomy): domain Bacteria; phylum Chloroflexota; class Limnocylindria; order Limnocylindrales; family CSP1-4; genus SPCO01. The sequence goes on along the minus strand of JBGPIH010000013.1, from coordinate 28,524 downwards.
GTTGCCGCCGAGCTGCGCGGCTATGCGACGCGCCTGGAGCGGCACTACGCGGATCTATGTGACATCGAGTTCACGATCGAAGACGGCAAGCTCTGGATGCTCCAGGTCCGGGTCGGCAAGCGCAGCCCACAGGCGGCCCTGCGGATCGCCCTCGACATGGCGATGGACGAGACCTTCCCGCTGTCACGCGCGGACGCGGTCGAGCGGGTGGCCGCGCTGCTCGCGCATCCACCGACGACCGCGACCGTACGCAGCAGCTTCGTCCTGCCCCTGGTGACCGGCCTGCCGGCCTCGCCCGGGATGGCGAGCGGCCCGATCGTGACGACCCCCGAGGCCGCCCAGGCAGCGGCGGAGGGCGGACGGCCGGCGATCCTCGTTCGAGCCGAGACCTCGCCCGACGACGTGCACGGGATGGCCAGGGCGGCCGGGGTCCTGACGTCCCGCGGCGGCCTGGCCAGCCACGCCGCGGTCGTCGCCAGGGGCTGGGGGATCCCCGCGGTCGTCGGCGCCTCCGCCATCGAGGTCCGCGACGGCCAGGTCGTCGTCGGCGACCGGGTCCTGGCTGACGGCCAGGTCATCACCATCGACGGCAGCTCCGGTGAGGTCTTCGACGGGACCGTCCCGGGCACGACCGAGATCGTCCCCGAGGTCCAGACGATCCTGGGGTGGGCGAGGGAACTGGGGATCCCTGTCGGCGAGGATTCGGCGGGTGCCGATGCTCCGGCCGTGCCGGCCAGGGGCCGCACCGTGACCCCGGACGATTGCCTCCGGGCGATCGCGGTCAAGGGCTTCGCCCCGATCCAGGGCGTGGCTGACGTCGTCCTCTCCACGCCCGACCAGGTCCGACCGATCGTCGACCAGCTGGTGATCGACGGGTTGGTGGCGAGTGCCGCGGGCGCCTTCCGGCTGACCGAGCCGGGCGCGACTCGGGCGGCTGCCCTGCGCGCCGCCGAGCAGGACGCGTTGGGGATCGAGCGCGTCGTCGCGGCGCTCGACGCCTTCGTGGGACTCGACCAGCGGATGAAGGACGCGGTCACCGCCTGGCAGCTTCGCGACGACGTGAATGGGCAGGTCATGAACGACCATTCGGACGCCCCGTACGATCGGTCGGTGCTGGACCGCCTCACCGCGCTCCATGCCGACGCCGTGGCCTGGCTGGCGCCGCTCGAATCGGGCTGCGCTCGACTGGCCGACTACCGCGTCCGGCTCGGCAGGGCGATCGAGGAGGCCCTCGCCGGCGACCAGCGCTACGTGGCGTCGCCGCGCGTCGACAGCTACCACGGGATCTGGTTCGAGCTGCACGAGGACCTGATCCAGCTCGCCGGCCGGAACCGGGCGGACGAGGTGGCCGCCGGACGCGCCTAGGATCGATCAGCGGCCCCTGGCGTACCCCAGGGCCGTGAACTTGTCCCACAGCGACGCGGCGTTGAGCGTCTGGATGTGATCCATCATGTAGCCCTGCCCGACGTCGACCGGGTAGCGCTCGTCGAAGCGGACGCGGGCGATCGTTTCCTCCCGGGTCCAGCCCCTGGCCACCGCGTCGGCGACGGCCGACTTCCAGTCGAGCAGCATCGCCCGTTGCGTGTCGACGTACTTGAGGGTCGTGACTGGGCCGTGCCCTGGGATCAGGTGGTCGACGTCGAGCTGGCGGATCCGCTCGAGCGCCTCGAGCCACTGGTCGACGTTCGACGTCATCAACCAGGTCTGGCATTCGCAGAAGATCGTGTCGCCGGTGAAGACCGCCCGTTCCTCGGGAACGTGGACCGCCACCTGGCCCGGCGTATGCCCGGGCGTGTGGAGGAGGTTGAAGGTGTGGTCGCCGACCCGGAGGGTCAGGTCGCCGGTGAAGACGATCGTGCCCTTGTTGGGATCGGCGTAGTACGTGTCGCGATCGGGCACGATCGAGGCGGCCTCCGGGTCGTCGGTCGGGACGGCCTCGAGGGCGTAGGCGTATGGGTCGAGGTCGGGCGTCGGGACCATGAAGTTGTCGAACAGCCCGCGATGCTCGACGACCGGTACGCCCTTGAACCAGTAGTTGCCGAAGATGTGATCGACGTGGTGCTCGGTGTTGATGAGGTAGCGGAGCGGGCCGTGGGTCTCCGCCTCCGCGCGCATCGCGACCGCCCGCGTCGGCAGCTGCGGCGAGTCGATGACGACGACCCCGTCCGACGTGGTCACGAAGCTCGGGTTGCAGCCCCGCAGCTTGGTCGTCGTGTAGACGTTCGGCGTGACGCGTTCGAGGTCGAGGGTAGCGGCTGGCATGACGAAGCGCTCCTGGGCTATTGGGTCGCGGTGAGGCCGCCGTCGATCCCGAGGATCTGGCCGGTCACGAACGATGCGGCGTCGGAACAGAGGAAGACGGCCGGGCCGACGAGATCGCGGGTCTCGCCCACGCGCCCAAGCGGGATCCGGCCGACGAGGCCGGCCTTGAACGCCGGATCGGCGAGCAGCGAAGCGACCTGCGGGGTGTCGACGAAGGTGGGCATGATGGCATTGACCCTGATCCCGTACTTCGCCCACTCGGTTGCCCACTGGCGGGTCAGGGAGCTGATCGCGCCCTTCGCCGCGACGTAGGCGGCGTAGCCGGCGTTGATGCCGAGGTTGGCGCGTACCGACGAGATGTTGAGGACGCTGCCGCCGCGACCCGCCTCGATCATGGCCCGCGCCACCGACTGCGTGGCGAGCACCGTGCTGCGGACGTTCAGCTCCATGATCCAGTCCCAGTCCGAGCGGGGGTACGCCTCGGCCGGGTGGAGCACCTTGCCGGCACCGCCACCGACGGCATTGACCACGATGTCGATGCGGCCGAACCGCTCGAGCGTCTGGGCGACCATCCGATCGCAGTCGGCCTCGCTCGTCACGTCGGCCGCGATGCCCAGTCCCTCGGAGCCGACACCCTGGATGTGCTCGACCACGGCCTCGCATGACTGGCAGGTCCGGTCGGCGACCGCGACGCGTGCTCCGGCACCGGCCAGGGCCTTGGCGATCGCCGATCCGATGGCGCCCGCGCCGCCCGGCACCAGGGCCACCTTCCCCTCCAGGCTGAAGATGTCAAGCTGCCCCATCGTGCTCCCTTCAGGCGGTGGCGGTGTGCGCCCGGGTCCGTCTTCGTGGCGCGCCCCGGTGATTTGGGCCGTTTCTGGCCGCGTCGTTTGATCGATTATCGAGAATAGCCGGATCCCGCCCGGCAGTCAACGCGACCTCGGCACCAGCGCGCCGGCTCGGAACCCTCGCCCGCGAGGGTGCCTACTCGCTCGCAACCGCCTTCTTCATCATCGCCAGCGACGGGTCGGGGCCCTTGAAGCCGACGAGGTACTCGAGCCGGATGGGCGCAAAGCACTCGTAGAAGACGACGTCCTCGCCGGTCAGCTGGCGGAAGGCGTGGACGCAGTTCGAGGGGATGACGAGGAGCGAGCCGGGGCCGACCTCGGACTCCTCGTCGCCGACCCTGGCCCACAGCCGGCCCCTTTCGACGAGCATCAGCTGCTCGGCCTCGTGGCTGTGGTCGGGGATCACGACGCCGCCCTTGTAGACGATGCGGGTCAGCATCACCTTCTCGCCCGACACCGCCTGGCGGAAGACGCCGGGCACGTATTCAACGGTGGGGAACTCGTCCCATGTGGTGATCTGTCCCATCAGGAGACCGCTACCTTTCTGGCGTCCAGGCCACGGAGGATCTTCTCGGGGGTGACCGGCAACTCGTCGATCCGGACGCCTGTCGCGTGGTAGATGGCATTGACGATCGCCGGAATCGGGGAGTTCGCCGTCATCTCGCCGATGCCCTTGACGCCGTACGGACCGTTCGAGGACGGCATCTCGAGGACGACGCACTCGATCTCCGGCAGCTCGAGCGGTCCGGGCATCAGGTACTCGCTGAAGTCCCTGGGGCTGTGATCGACGGCCGGGTAGTACGGCGCGGTCGTCTCGTACAGGGCATGGGACATGCCCATCCAGGCACCGCCAACGATCTGGCCCTGGACCAGCGCCGGATTGACCTGACGGCCCACTTCGTAGGCGCTCCTGATGCTGAGGACCGCGACCTCGCCAGTCTCGGTGTCGACTTCGACCTCCGCCACCGTGCAGGCGTGCGCCTCGGTCGAGTCCGGATCCATGGCGCCGGTTTCGGGGTCCACGTCGCTCTTGGGCTTCATGTAGCTGCCGCGTCCGGCGATCGTCCTGCCGTATTTGAACTGGGCCAGGGACGCGATCTCCGCCACCTTCATCGAGCGGGCGGGGACACCCCTGACCATCAGGTTTCCACGGCCGTCGAACTCGATCTCGTCGACGGCCGCTTCGAATTCCTCGGCGGCCACGTCGAGTAGCGCCTTGCGCGCCTCGGTGGCGGCGGCCATGACCGCGTTGCCCACACGGTGCGTCGCCCGACTGGCGAAGGTCCCCATGTCGTGGGGTCCGGTGTCGGTGTCGGCGGTGTCGATGACCACCTCCTCGTAGGAGACGCCGAGCGCCTCTGCGGCGATCTGCCCGATGACGGTCTTGAGTCCCTGCCCCAGGTCCGTCGCGGCCAGCGTCACCACGAACGATCCGCTGGTCGTGGCATGGATCAGGGCCTGCGACGGGTCTCCGCCCAGGTTCATGCCGGTCGGATAGTTGACTGCGGCGATCCCGGTTCCGCGCAGCTTGGCCATCGCTAGCGACCTCCGTCCTGGCCGTCGCCGCGCGGCGCCGACGTCATCGCCCTGAGCTCTGCCGGCAGCTCGTGGCCCACGAGGGCCGCCGCGGCCTGCATCGTCTCGATCAGGGTCGCGTCCTCGGCGAGCTTGCGATGCGGCTTCATGTCTCCGTTGTGGTAGGCGTTGATGAACCGGATCGTCCAGGGATCGACGCCCACGGCCTCGGCGATCTTGTCCATCTGGACCTCGAGGGCGAACGACGCCATGGTCACCCCGAAGCCCCGCATCGCGCTGGTCGGCTGGCGGTTCGTGTACACGCAGTAGGCGTCGATCGAGACGTTCGGGATCGCGTACGGGCCCGCGGCGTTGGCGGCGTGCTTGGTGAGGGCGTACGGGGTCTGGCGGCTGTACGCCCCGGAGTCCGCGTAGCTCGTCACCTGGCGCGCGATGATGTGGCCGTCTCGCGTCACCCCGTCCTTCATGTAGATGCGCCAGGCGCTGCGGGTGGACGACACCTGCATCTCCTCGGAGCGGCTGTAGGTGTAGCGGACCGGACGGCCGGTCTTCATCGCCGCCAGGGTCGCGATCGGCTCGACGATGACGTCGACCTTGCCACCGAAGCCGCCTCCGACGGTGCCGCCCACGAAATGGAGCCTGTTGCCCGGCAGCTGCAGGATGATCGACGTGTTGTCGAGGCTGAAGTAGAGCGCCTGGGTGTTCGTGTAGACGGTGAACCGGCCGTTGGCCTCGGGCACGGCGATGCAGCCGGTCGTCTCCATCGGAGCGTGCTCGATCGGGCTCGTGTTGTAGACGCCTTCGACGATGTGGTCCGCCTGCGCGAATGCCTTCTCGACGTCGCCCAGGCGCACGCGGCGACAGGGATGGCCCTCGTACATGAACGTGTTGTTGCCCCAGTGGGTCACGATCGGAGCGCCCGGCTTGAGCGCCTCCTCCACGTCGAACACCGCGGGCAGCTCCTCGAGGTCAAGGTGGACCCTGGAGACGGCCTCCATCGCCGCCTCCTCGCTTTCGGCGACGATCGCCACGATCGCCTCGCCCTTGAAGCGGACGCGCTCCTCGGCCAGCACGAACTCCTCTTCCGGCTCGACGCCGATCAGCGACAGGATCGTGTAGCGGTTGTGCGGGACGTCCTTCGCCGTCAAGGCGCGAACGAAGCCGGGAACGCGCTCCGCGTCGGACAGGTCGACGCCCTTGATCATGGCGTGATGGAGCGGGCTCCGGACCATCTTCAGGTGGAGCATGCCCGGGAATGCGCGGTCGGCGGTATACACGGTCCGGCCCGTGACGTGACCGATCCCGTCGCTTCGGCTGACCGATCGACCGACGATGTTGAGATCGGCGCTCATCGTGCCGGCCCTCTCTCGCTGACGCCGAGGGTCTCGGCTGCGACCTGCACGGCTCGGATGATCGGTTGATAGCCGGTGCACCGGCAGAGGTTGCCCGTGAGCGCCTGTGCGATGTCGTCGGCACTCGGGGCGGGATCGCGGTCGAGCAGGGCCTTCGCGACCATGACCATGCCCGGGGTGCAGTAGCCGCACTGGAAGGCATTGGTATCGAGGAACGCCTGCTGGATCGGGTGCAGTCCCTCGGCCGGGGTGAGGCTTTCGAGCGTGGTCACCCGCCGGCCGGCGACGTCCTCCACGGGCAGGAGGCAGGACATCATCGGCTCGCCGTCGACGAGCACGGTGCAGCCGCCGCACCCACCCTGCCGGCAGCCTTCCTTGGTGGCCGTGGCCCCGAGCTGGTTGCGCAGCACCGACTGCAGGGTCGTCATGGGCCTCACCATGACCTCGACCTCGCGGCCGCCGAGCTCGAACGTGACGATCGTTGAAGCCACGCTAGCGTCCCTCGCTTCCAGCGCCCGGCACCAGCCGCTCCAGCGCCCGGCCGACGAACAGGCCGGTCATCCGACGCCGGTACCAGTCGGTGGCGATCCCGTCCGTGAACGGATCGCATTCCTGGGCGGCGGCCGCCGCGGCAGCGGCGATCGCGTCCGAACCCAGGCCGGTCCCAACCAGGAGTCGCTCGGCCTGCCGGGCCCGGATGGGATGCGGCCCGACGGCGCCCAGGGCGAGGCGCGCATCGGCGATCGCGTCCCCGTGCCACGAGAGTTGGACGGCCACGGTCACCACGGCCGGCGTGTTGGCGTGCTTCCGGCCGAACTTGACGTAGGCCGTCGGCCCGCTCGGAATGGGCACCCGGAGCTCGACGAGCAATTCGTCGGTTGCCAGTTGAGTGGTCAGGAAGCCGGTGAAGAAGTCGGCCAGCGGGAGGGCTCGCTCACCCCTCGGGCCGGCCAGGATCACCTGCGCGTCCAGGGCCAGGAGGGCGACCGCAACGTCGCCGCCCGGCGGCGGCGTGAACAGGTTGCCGCCGACGGTGCCCATGTTCCGGATCGACCAGCTGGCGGTGTTGCGGGCCGCCTCGCGGAGCATCGGGACGGCATCCTGGCTGAGCAACCGGGTCAGGGTCGTCGTGGCGCCGATCCGCAGCGAACCGTTGGCGCGCTCCAGCCCGTCGAGGCCGGCTCGACGCAGGCCCATGACCACCTCCGGCAGGGAGATGCCGTCGTTGATGAGCGGCATCGCGACGGTTCCGCCGGCGATCACCAGCAGCTCCGGGCCGTGCCGTTCCAGCAGGTCGATCGCCTCCGCCAGGGATGAAGGCGTGAAATAGCTCCTGACAGTCACCCTGGAGTCTCCTTGGTCGCCTGGCGAACGTCGTGGGAGGCGCCGGCCGGCGGATCGCGCTGCAGTCGCGCGTCGAGGTTGCCCAGGCCCTGGCCGATCAGTGAGCCGGCCAGTCCTTCGATGAACCGGCTGTCCAGCCGGGCGAGCGGTCCACCGATGGTCGCCTGGCCCGCGTAGTCGACCGTCGTCCTCTCACCGAGTTCGGCAAGTCGGAATTGGGCAGATCCCTTGATCGAGCCGAGCGGGCCTTCGACTTCGCCTTCGAGCCGTCCGGAGCGAGGTGGGTCGGCATCGACCAAGTGGACGAGCGTTCGGTAGGTTCCGACGACCCCCGGCAGCCGCAGGGCGATCTGCCCGCGGTACTCGTTGTCGCCGACCTGCTCGATCTCGCGGCAGCCCGGAATGACGGCAAGGAGCACGCCCGGGTCGCAGATCGCGGCGAACACGGCGGCCCTCGGAGCGTCCAGCGTTCGGCTGCCCCGGACGTTCATCGGGCTCGGCGTGGAATCGCGGCAGGCTCGGTGTCGTCCGACACGACCGCCGACCGCAGCCCTTCTTCGACGTGATCGAGATGATTCAGCATGGCTCGTTCCGCCTCGTCCGGGTCGTGGGCGCGCAACGCAGCGAGGAGCCGTCGGTGGTCGTCCAGCGCGGCCTCGCGCACCTCTCGCAGGCCTCCGGTCCGCTCCCGGCTCACCTTGCCGAGGGTGCTGACGATGTTCATGAACTGCAGGAGCAGGAAGTTGTGCGCCGCGGCGCACACCGCGACATGCAGCGCGATGTCCAGCTCGGCGAACCTGTCGGGATCGCCGATGCAACGTGCCATCGAGGCGACGAGCTCCTCGATCTCGGCAAGCTCGCTCTCCGAGATCCGGCGCGCGGCGAGGCGGACGTTGCCGCCTTCGACGACCCGCCTGGCTTCGAGGAGCTCGACGAGCGCGACACTGTCCTTCGAGAACACGAAGTCGAGGTGCGAGATCAGCTGCTTCGGCTCGAGCGACGTGATGTACGTTCCGTCGCCCTGGCGAATGTCGACCACGCGCATGAGCGCCAGCGCCCGAAGCGCCTCGCGCAGCACGGGCCGGCTCACCTCCATCATCCGGGCGAGGTTGCGTTCCGCCGGCAGCTTGTCGCCGGGTCGGAGCTGCTGCTCCCGGATCTGCGCGAGCAGGCGGTTGGCGATCTCCTCGGGGAGCGTGCTCCGCGACACCACCTCGAACCTGGGATCCTGTCCGACGACGGGAGCGCGAGCGTCTGCCTGGGCCGGACCTGACTCGCGGTTCATCAGGGGTCGTCGTTGCTCCTCGATTCGCCTGATCCTATCGTAGACGGTGGCTGGTATAGTGGTCAACTGGTAAGGCCAATTCAGATGGGAGTCAACGACCGCATCCGAGGGCAGCCGTGATCGAGCGACACATCACCTTCATCGTCCACCCGGATCGAACCGAGGCATTCGAGGAGTTCTTCGCCCAGCGATACGGGCCGACCATGGCGAAGGCCCCGGGCTTCGTTCGCGTCGAGCTCCTGCGTGAGGTCGACAGCGCCACGCGCTACCAGATGGTGCTTCGCTTCGAAGACGCCCACAGCGCCGCCGGCTGGCGAACGTCCGAGGTGCACCAGGGGCTCCAACCGGCGCTCGGCGCGCTGGTCACCGGCAACGAGATCCAGGGCTACGTGGTGATCGCCTGACCGTTCGGTCCATCGGGCCTCAGCGAGCCCAGAGCGACAAGAGAGGAAGACGTGGCTGACGAGCGTGTTCTGGTCACGGGCGGCACGGGCTGCATCGGTTCGTGGGTCGTCCGGAACCTCCTGCGGGAAGACGTCCCGGTCGTCGTCCTGAGCGTGGATCGGCAGTTCGACCGCCTGAGGCTCGTCCTGACCGACGCGGAGTTCGACCGCATCAGCTTCCTGATCACCGACATCGCCGAGATCGAGGCAATCGAGGCCGCGGCGCGACGGCACGCCGTCAACCGGATCATCCATCTCGCGGCCATGCAGTTCCCGTTCTGCGCGGCCGACCCGATCCGGGGAGCGCAGGTCAACGTCGCCGGCACGGTCACGATCTTCGAACTGGCCCGGCGCCTCGACATCGATCGGGTCGTCTACGCCAGCAGTGCGGCCGTCTACGGACCCAGGAGCCACTACCGGGAGGCGGTCCTGCCGCCGGACGCACCCTTCTTCCCGACGTCCCACTACGGCGTGTACAAGGTGGCGAACGAGCAGACCGCCCGCGTCTACTGGGAGAGCGAGCGGATCTCGAGCATCGGACTGCGGCCACACTCCGTGTACGGCCCGGGACGCGATCAGGGCGTGACCTCCAAGCCCACCCTGGCCATGATCGCCGCGGCGGCGGGGCGGTCCTACCACGTCAACTTCGGCGGCAGCTACCAGTTCCAGTTCGCCGACGACGTGGCCAGGACCTTCATCCGGGCGGCGCGAGCGACGAGCGAGGGGGCCGCGGCATACAGCCTGGGTGGCAGCACGTTCGGCGTCAGCGAGATCCTCCGCAGCATCGAGGCCCAGGAACCGGCCGTGCGAGGACGCCTGTCCAACGACGACCGGCCGCTGCCGTTCCCGGAGGCGTTCGACGCTGGTCCGATCACCCAGGCGCTCGGACCACTCGTCGAGACACCGCTCGAGGACGGCGTCCGCCTCACCATCGAGGCCTACCGGGCCGGGCTGCGCAACGGCGTGATCGACGACGCATACCTCGATCGCGTCCTCGGCTGATCGCCCGGGAGACCCGCCGTTCGGCACATCCGGCGCCCGGCGGACCCCATCATCACCGGACGTAAGATGGGAAGCGATCGGCCCACCATGCCACGACTCGGAGAAGCCATGACCCTGGACCTGAACGGCCTGATCCCGGCGACCGTCCTGCCCATGCACGCCGACGGCAGCATCGACGAGCCTGCCCTCCGGTCGTACATCGGCTGGATCTCCGGACAGGGCCCGGTTGCGCTTGCGATCAACGTCGATACCGGCGAAGGCCCGCACCTGACCCACGACGAGAAGGTGCGTGTCCTCCAGATCGTCCGCGAGGTGACGGACCTGCCGATCGTCGCCGGCCTGGCCGGGCCCTCGACCGACGCCGCGGTGCGCCAGGCGAGGGAGTTCAAGGCTGCCGGCGCGGACGCCCTGCTCGTTTTTCCGATCCCCGCCTACCTGAGCGAGCCATTGGATGTCCGGGTCCCAGTTCGCTACCACGAGGCCATCGCCGACGCCGGGCTGCCAATGATCCTGTTCCAGCTGCAGCCGGCGCTCGCCGGGCTGAACTTCGAACCCGACACGCTGCGCGCGATGGCCGCCGTTGACGGAGTGGTCGCGATCAAGGAGGCCTCCTTCGATGCGCGCCGGTTCGTGGACACGGCCCGGCTCATCGCCGAGCTGCCGCGGCCGATCACGCTTCTGACCGGCAACGACAACTTCATCCTCGAGTCGTTCATGCTCGGGGCGACGGGGGCGCTCATCGGCTTCGGTGCGGTGATGACCCGCGAGCAGGTCGACATGATCGATGCCTGGAACGGCGGCAGGATCGACGACGCGATGGCGCTGGGCCGGCGGGTGCAGCGCCTCGCCGACGTGGTCTTCGCGAGGCCGGTTGGCGACTATCGGGTCCGGCTCAAGGAGTGCCTGCGCATCCTCGGCGTCCTCGACGCCGCGCACGTGCGCCGGCCGCTCCTGCCACTCGGCGACGACGAGCGGGCCCTCCTGGCGAGCGTCCTGACCGAAGTCGGGCTGCTCCACGAGATGCCTGCGCCGGTCCTCGCCCGCTCCTGATCTCCCAGGCGGGACGGTCCAACGACGGTATCGCGCGGCGGCGATAGACAAGCTTTACTATGGCCGCCGACTGCCGAGTGCGCGGTGGTCCGGAGCCGTCGCGGTCGGGAGGATTCCACCTTGTCAACCGAACCCGCAGATGTCCTCATCATCGGAGCGGGCGCGTCCGGTGGTGTCGTGGCCCGGCGGCTGGCGGAGGCCGGCTTCGGCGTCGTGTGCCTCGAGCAGGGCGACTGGCACGACAAGGCGGAGTACCGCGGGGCCGAGCTCGACTGGGAGCTGACCATGCGCAAGCAATGGTCAACGAGCCCGAACATCCGAGGGCTGCCGGCGGACTACCCGATCGATGAACGCGACGCCGAGGTTTCGCCCTTGATGTACTCGGCGGTCGGCGGCTCCATGCTGATCTTCGCCGGAGCCTGGCCGCGGATGCTGCCGTCCGACTTCCGGGTCCGCTCGCTCGACGGGATCGCGGACGACTGGCCCCTGACCTACGATGAGCTGCGACCGTACTACGAGCGGACCGACCGAGAGTTCGGCGTCTCGGGCATGGGCGGCGATCCAGCGTACCCGCCCGGCGGCGAAGATCCGCCGCTGCCGCCTCTCCCGATCGGGGTCGGTGGATTGAAGGTCGCCCGGGCTCATGCCCGGCTCGGCTGGCACTGGTGGCCGGAGCCGAACTCGATCCTCTCCGTCGCGTATGACGGGCGCCATCCCTGCGTGCAGCGAGGCACCTGCCAGCAGGGCTGCAACGAGGGTGCCAAGGCATCGACGGACCTGACCCACTGGCCGAAGGCGATCGCCCACGGGGCGCGGCTCGTGACCGGCGCGCGGGTCCGGCGCCTCGAGACCAACGCCGCCGGCCTCGTCACCGGCGCGATCTGGCTCGACCGCGACGGTGGCGAGCATTTCGAGCCCGCCCGGACGGTCGTCCTGGCGGCCAACGCGATCGGCACGCCGCGGCTGCTGCTGCTGTCGGCGTCGCCGGCACATCCCGACGGGCTCGCGAACTCGTCGGGACTCGTCGGCCGGCGGCTGATGATGCATCCGTTCGCCAACGTGGCGGGGCTGTTCGACGAGGACCTGGAGAGCTGGCAGGGCCAGTTCGGCTGCTCGATCGAGTCCTTCGAGTTCTACGAGACCGATGAGCGCCGCGGCTTCGTCCGGGGCGCCAAGTGGGGACTGGCCCCCACGTTCGGCCCGATCAACGCCGCCCTGCCGAGCCGGGCCGGGACGCAGGTCTGGGGTTCGGACCACCACCTCCACGTCCGGTCCCACCTGGGCCGGGGCGCGAACTGGGGCCTCTTCGGTGAGGACCTGCCCGACGAGTCCAACCACGTCGTGCTGTCCCCGACGCTCACGGACTCGTCGGGCATCCCGGCACCGGAACTGCACTACGCGGTGTCGGAGAACTCCCGCAGGTTGCTCGACTTCCACATCGCGCGCGCATCGGAGTCGTTGCGCGAGGCCGGCGCGCACACGGTCGAGGTGGACCGCCTGATGCGATACTCGGGATGGCACCTGCTGGGCACGGCGCGCATGGGCGGCGACCCGGCGACCTCCGTCCTGGATCGCTGGAACCGGGCCCACGACGTCCCGAACCTGTACGTCGTCGACGGAAGCTGCTTCGTCACCTCCGCCGGCGTGAACCCCACCTCGTCGATCTCCGCGCTTGCGCTGCGCGCCGCGGACCACATGGTCGAGACCCGGTTCAACCAGCAGGTGCCCGTATGACCGCTCGCGAGACGGCGGCGACGTCGTCCGACCCCTTGCTCGCGTTCGACCCGGGCCGGCGCGCCGCGTTCAGCGCGATCGCCGACCACCTGATCCCCGAAGCCCACGGGATGCCCTCGGCCGGCGAGGTCGTCGGCGACGTGCGCCTCCGATTCGTGCTCGGCGCCCGCCCCGACCTCGTGGAGCCACTCAGCGCCGCGCTGCGGCCCGACCTCGGCGACGATCCTGCGGTTCGCCTGGCTGCGCTCGAACGAGGGGAGCCGGACCACCATGCGGCGCTGCTGCTCGCGGTCGTCGGCGGCTACTACACGGACACGAGCGTGCGCGACCGGCTCGGCTACCCTGGCCAGCTTGCGAAGCAGCTGTACTCGTGGAAATACCCGGAATACATGGAGGAGGGCCTGATCGACCAGGTCCTGGCGCGCGGGCCGATCTGGCGCGATCCGTCGACGGGCCGAAGAGCCGAGCGAGGTTGAGGTCGCCGTGAGAGAGGCTGCTCGCGGCCGCGAGCGAATGGGCCAGTTCCAGCGACGGTGTCGCCATCAGGAAGGAGCAGCGTGATGTCCGCAATCGCCTCGCCGTCGTGGTTGGAGCCATTCCTGGCGGACTGGCGACCGGGTACGGGCGAGGTCCTCGAGGACACCGAACCGGCCACCGGGATCCACCTGGCGTCCGTCGCGCAATCGACGGTCGACGACGTCGCGCGGGCTGCGGCCACGGCCGCGGCTGCCCAGCCGGCCTGGGCCGAGACCAGCTACCAGGAGCGGGCGCGGATCCTGCGCCGGGCCGCCGACCTGTACGACCAGCACCGGCCCGAGTTCGGCGCCTGGACCATGCGCGAGACGGGCGCCGTCCACAGCAAGATGCACCACGAGCAGGACTTCGCGTACTACGAAGTCGTGAACGCGGCGACGATGCCATCCCAGCCCTATGGCTCGCTCATGCCGACGGCGCAGAAGGGGCGTCTGTCGATGGTCCGGCGCGTCCCGGTGGGCGTCGTCGGCGCAATCACCCCGTGGAACTCGCCGACGGTCCTCGGGATGCGCGTCGTGGCTCCGGCCCTCGCGCTCGGCAATGCGGTCGTCCTCAAGCCCGACCCGCAGACCCCGGTGACCGGCGGCGCGATCATCGCCGCTGTGTTCGCGGAGGCCGGCCTTCCCGATGGGCTCCTGCAGATCGTCGTGGGCGGCGCGGACGTCGGGGAGGCACTGGTGACCGACCCGAACGTGTCGATGGTGTCGTTCACCGGGTCGACGGCCGCGGGCCGGCGGGTCGGCCAGCTGGCCGGGAACCTGCTCAAGAAGGTCTCGCTCGAGCTCGGCGGCAACAACGCGTTCGTGGTGCTCGACGACGGCGACCTCGATGCGGCCGCGTCCGCTGGTGCGTTCGCATCGTTCCAGTTCGCTGGCCAGGTGTGCTTCGCGGCCGGCAGGCACCTCGTCCACCGGAGCGTCGCCGACGCCTACGTCGAGGCCCTCACCGTGAAGGCGAAGCGCCTCCGCCTCGGCGATCCGTACCGCGAGGACGTCCAGATCGGGCCGATCGTCAACGCGAAGCAGCTGGCCAGGGTCGAGAGCATCGTCCAGCGATCGATCGCCGGCGGCGCCCGGCTGGCCGAAGGCGGGACGCACGAGGGCCTCTTCTACCGCCCGACGGTCCTGGCCGACGTGACCACCGACCTGCCGGCGTTCACCGACGAGATCTTCGGTCCCGTGGCCCCGGTCACGACGTTCGAGACCGACGAGGAGGCGCTCGCCCTCGCCAATGCCACCGAGTACGGGCTCGTCGCGTCCGTCTATACGCGCTCGATCTCGCGTGGCCTCGCCCTGGCCAACCGGATCAAGGCGGGCATGGTCCACGTCAACGACGGTACGCTCAACGACGAGGCCATCATCCCGTTCGGCGGCATGGGCGCCTCGGGCAACGGCAGCCGCTTCGGCGGCGAGGCCAACTTCGACACGTTCACGGAGTGGCAATGGGTCACCGTGCGTGACGAGCCCCCATCGTTCCCGTTCTGATCGCGTGGCATCGATCACCGACGTCGCCCGGCTGGCCGGCGTCTCGACCGCCACGGCGTCGCGCGTCGTCTCGTCGGCGCCGTACGCCGTCAGCCCGGCCACGCGCGAGCGGGTGCTCGACGCCGCCCGGGCCCTCGACTACGTCCCGAATGCGCTCGCGCGCGGGTTGCTGAAGAGCTACATCCCGGTGGTCGGGGTCATCGTCCACGACATCACCGATCCCTACTTCGCCGAGGTGGTCCGCGGCGTCGAGGACGCCGCGTCGCCCGGCGGCTACCTCGTCATCACCTGCAGCTCGGACCGGATCGCCGAGCGCGAGAACTCCTACGTGCGGTTGCTGCGCTCGATGCGCGCCGGGACGGTGATCTTTGCCGGGAGCGGGCTCGACGACCCGGCCTGCAACGAGGAGATGGCCAAGCACCTCGCGGCCATGCGCGAGTACGGCGCGGCCGTGGTCCACCTGTCGCCACACGCTTCGGGAGCGCCGCAGATCGGGGTCGACAACGCCGCCGGAATCGCCGGCATGGTCGCGGCCCTCGTTGGCCTCGGCCATCGACGGATCGCGTTCCTGGCCGGTCCGACCTCGCTCTACGTGGCCCGCGAACGGCTCGCGGGCTACCGCCGGGGACTGGCCGATGCGGGCTTCACGTTCGACGATCGCCTCGTGGTCAGCACCGGCTTCAGCCGGCAAGGGGGCGCGCTGGGCGTCGACCGACTGCTGGCCGGAAGCGTGCCGTTCACGGCCATCTGCTCGGCAAACGACCTGCTGGCCCTCGGCGCATTGCGGCGCCTGGAGGAGCTCGGCATCGACGTCCCGCGCGAGGTCTCCGTCGCCGGTTTCGACGACATCCAGACCGCGGCCATGGTCGCACCCGGCCTGACCACCGTCCGGTTGCCGCTCCACGAGATCGGGCGGCTGGGCTTCGAATTCGCCGAGCAGGTGCTGAGCGGCGGCCACCCCGTACCGCAGGTCCTGCCCACCGAGCTGGTCATGCGCGACTCGACCGCCGTGGCCCCGGCCGTGCCCCTGCCGCGCAGGAAGTCGCGCCCGGCGGACAGTCGGGTGGCACCGGCGGAGGTCGCGTGATGGGGACGGCGCTCGCCGGTCGGGTGGTGCTGGTGACCGGCAGCAGTCGTGGCATCGGAGCCGAGGTGGCGGTCAAGGCCGCGGGCGAGGGGGCCACGGTCGCCGTCCACTACCACCGCTCGACCGACGGCGCCCGGGAGACGGTGGCCCGGGCGCGAGCGGTCGGTGCGGATGCCGAGAGCTTCGGAGC
Source organism: Candidatus Limnocylindria bacterium (assembly GCA_041484785.1). Classification (GTDB taxonomy): domain Bacteria; phylum Chloroflexota; class Limnocylindria; order Limnocylindrales; family CSP1-4; genus SPCO01. The sequence continues at coordinate 12,373 of JBGPIH010000013.1, read as the reverse complement.
GGACATCGGCGACGGCGGGCAGGCAGAGCTGCTCGTCGAGCGCGTCATCGGTCGCTTCGGGCGCATCGACGGGCTGGTCAACAACGCCGGGCTCACCCTGGTTGGGCCGTTCCTCGAGATCGAACCGGCCGAATGGGACGCGGTCATCCGGACCGACCTGACGGCCGCCTTCCATACCTGCCGTGCCGTGCTGCCCTCGATGGCCGAGCGAGGCAGCGGGTCGATCGTCAACATGGCCTCGCGGCTCGGGCAGATCGGCGTCACCGAGACGGCGGCCTATTCCGCGGCCAAGGCCGGGCTCATCGGTCTGACCCGGGCGCTGGCGCGCGAGTTCGGGCCGCGCGGCGTGCGGGTCAATGCCGTGGCCCCGGGGGTCACCCTGACCGACATGACGACCGACCTCGTGGAGAGCGAGGAAGGCCGCCGCCGGCTGCGGGACATGGCGCTCGGTCGATTCGGGCGCGCGGACGAGGTGGCCGACGCGGTGATCTTCCTGCTGTCCGATGCCTCCGGCCTGTTCCTCGGCCAGACGCTCAACCCGAATGCGGGCGGGTACATGCCATGAGCAAGGTGATCGACGTCCGGGAGGCGGTCGGCCTGGTGCGCGACGGCAGCACGCTGCTGATCGGCGGCTCCGGAGCCGGGCACGCGGTCCCGCAGCGGTTCATCGATGAGCTGGCGGCGGTCTTCAGCGAGGAGCGCAGGCCGCGGGACCTGACCACCGTCCGGGTGGTCGGCACGGGCGACTTCGCCGAGCGTGGCTTCTCGCAGCTCGGCCTGCCGGGGCTCATGCGGCGCACGATCGGCAGCAACATCGGCAACGAGCCGCGCCTCGGCGCGCTCGTCGAGGCGAACGAGATCGAGTCGTACTCCTTCCCGCAGGGTGTGCTGTCACAGCTCATGCGCGACATCGCCGCCGGCCGGCCCGGGCTGGTGACCCAGGTCGGCCTGGGGACCTACGTCGATCCGCGGCAGACCGGCGGCAAGCAGAATGCGATCACGACCGAGGACCTCGTGGAGGTCGTCACGCTCCGCGGCCGGGAATGGTTGCTCTACCACGCCTTCCCGATCGACGTGGCGGTCATCCGGGGCACCACCGCCGACGAGGACGGCAACCTGACCATGGAGGGCGAGGCCATCCAGGGCGAGATGCTGGCGATGGCCATGGCGGCGCGCAACAGCGGTGGCATCGTGATCGCGCAGGTCCGCCAGCTCGCGACCCGGGGGAGCCTTCGCATGCGCGACGTCAGGGTGCCGGGGGCGTTGATCGACCACATCTACGTCGATCCCGACCAGTGGCAGACCTACATCACGAAGGACTCGCCGTATTACGCGGGGGCCCTCCGCCGGCCGGTCAGGCCCGAGCCACCGCTGCCGCTCGACGTGCGCAAGCTGCTCGCGCGCCGCTCCCTGCTCGAGTTCCCGCGTGGCGCCATCTGCAACCTCGGGTTCGGGGTCAGTCAGCTCATCGGCCGGGTGGCCTGGGAGGAGGGGATCACCGACCAGCTGGTCCTGACCGTCGAGCAGGGCATCTTCGGCGGCGTGCCGGTCGCCGGCAACGAGGGCGGCGCCGGATTCAACTACCAGGCCATGATCGACCAGCCGTACATGTTCGATTTCTACGACGGCGGTGGGCTGGACGTGGCGAGCCTCTCGTTCGCCGAGGTCGATGCCGAAGGCAACGTCAACGTCCACGCGTTCGCGGGACGGGTTCGCGGCCCTGGCGGATTCCCGAACATCAGTACGCGGACGCCGAAGATCTGCTTCGTCGGCACGCTGACGGCGCGGGGACTGCAGATCGAGATCCAGGATGGGGTCAGGATCACGAGCGAGGGGAGCCTCGGCAAGTTCGTGCCCCGCGTCCGCGAGATCTCGTTCAACGGCCGGCTGGCGCGCGAGCGTGGCCAGCAGGTGCGCTATATCACCGAGCGGGCGGTCTTTGCCCTGGACGACGACGGCCTCGTGCTGACCGAGGTCGCGCCGGGCATCGACGTCGAGCGCCAGGTCCTCTCGCAGATGGGATTCCGGCCGCGGGTGGCCGAGGACCTGCGCACCATGGACCGCCGGCTCTATGCCACCGGACCGATGGGCCTGGCGGCAGACTTCGGGGTCGCATCGTGAACGAGCTGATCGCCCTCGAGCTGGGCCGCGTGGCCCACCTCGAGCTCGTCAACCCGCCCCTCAACCTCGTCACGCGCGAGCTCACCGAGCAGCTGCGCGACGCCCTGGCGCGCCTCACCGCCGCAGCCGACGTCCGGGCCGTGGTGGTGACGGGGCGCGGCGAGCGCGCGTTCTGCGCCGGCTCCCACATCGGCGAGTTCCAGGGGCTCCGCGGCAGGGTGGCGGAGGGCAAGCTGCTGCTCGAGAAGCTCGTCTACCGCCAGCTGGCAGAGCTGCCGATGCCGACCATCGCGGCGATCGAGGGCGATGCGCTGGGTGGTGGGCTCGAGCTCGCGTTGTGCTGCGACCTGCGCATCGCATCCGCGCGCGCCAGGCTGGGCATGCCCGAGGTCCGCCTGGCGGTGCTGCCCGGCAGCGGCGGGACGCAGCGCCTGCCGCGAGTCATCGGACCGGCACGCGCCAAGGAGCTGATCCTGACCGGACGGGTCATCAGCGCGGAGGAGGCGCTGCGGATCGGCCTGGTCAACGAGGTGGTGCCGGCGGGTGAGGCACGCCGGCGGGCCGACGCCGTGGCCGACGAGATCGCGGCGCGGGGTCCGCTCGCGGTGCGTGAAGCCAAGCGGCTGCTCGACGCCGCCTGGGACGCGGACCTCGACGCGGGCCTCGCCGCCGAGCTGGACGCCTCGGAGCGGATCTTCGCGAGCGAGGACATGGTCGAGGGCGCGAACGCGTTCTTCGAAAAGCGCGACCCCGACTACCGGGGCCGCTAGGCGACATGGAGTGAGGGCACACGCCGCATGAGTGAGGTCGGCCGGTTCGGGGTCTTCTTGCCCTCGTACATCTGGCAGGGCGACGGCCCGGAGCGGGCTCGCGACATCCGGGAGTTCGCTCGGGCAGTCGAGGACCTCGGGTTCGATTCGCTCTTCATCACCGACCACCTGCTGGCGGCGAAACGGTTCTACTCGGTCTCCTGGCTGGAACCCATCTCGACGCTGTCGGTGGTGGCGGGCGCGACCCGGCACGTGCGTCTCGGCACGTCGATCCTGATCCTGCCGCTGCGGAACCCGGTGCTGCTCGCCAAGGAGCTGGCGACGCTGCAGTTCCTGTCCGAGAACCGGGTGATCCTGGGGGCCGGCGTCGGGTGGTATCCACCCGAGTACGAGGCGGTCGGCGTGCACAAGTCGGAGCGTGGCAAGCGCACCGACGAGATCCTCGACATCATCACCCCGCTGCTCGAGGGCGAGTCCGTCAGCTACCACGGCCAGTTCTATTCGATCGACGACGTCGTGATCGAACCGCGGGCCTCGCAGCGTCCCGAGATCTGGATTGGCGGTGGATCGCAGCTGGCCGACCCCAAGTCACCGGACCTGCCGCGCTTCGTCGAGTCCGTCAAGGCGCGCGTCCTGCGCTCCGACGGCTGGATCCCGCGCCCGACCTGTCCGCCCGACGAGATCGCCCGGGACTGGGTCGAGCTCCAGGCGTATTACCGTCAGCACGGCCGCGACCCACGGGCGTGCATGGTCGCCCACGAGAACTTCCTGCACCTGGTGCTCACGACCGACCCGGCCAAGGCGCGCGAGGAGCAGCACCGCGCCTTCCTGAAGGTGATGAGCGCCGAACGGGGACCGAACTATCTCGAGTCCGTCTACCTGTTCGGGACGCCCGACGAGGTCATCGCCTCGCTCCAGGCCCGGGTCGACGCCGGTGTGGAGTACTTCGTGCTGCACACGATGACGCCCGAGCCGGCCCAGCTCCGGCATTGGGTCGACGAGATCATCCCCAACGTTCGGTTCCCCGTCACGGCCGGTCCGGTTCGGCGGATGGCGCCCGCGCCGCGATGACCCGCCGGGTCGCCCTGATCGGCAATCCGCTTCGGCGGCGCCATTCGCAGGTCATGCACGACGCCGCGTTCGCGGCGGCCGGGATCGACGCCCGGTACGAGCTGCTGGAGCTCGAGCCGGACGCCGTCGAGGGTGTCGTGGCGGCGGCGCGCGGCGCCGACTGGCTCGGACTCCAGGTCACGGCGCCCTACAAGCGGCTGGTCGCGGGCCTGTGCGACGAGGTGGAGCCGGACGCGGCGACGATCGGAGCGGTCAACAGCGTGGAGCGGTCAGGGGCGGGACGGCTGGTGGGCTTCAACACGGACGCGCCAGGCTTCCGCGCGGGGGTCGAGCTCGCGATGGGCCGCCCCCTCGCGGGAGCCGAGGTCGTCGTCGCCGGAGCCGGTGGTGCCGCGCACGCGGTCGTCTTCGCGTGCGTGAGCGCCGGTGCCGGCCGGGTCACGATCGGGAACCGGACGGTGGCGTCTGCTCAGGCCCTGGCGCAGCGATTCGCGCGTGGTGCGGCGTCCATCTCGGCCGTGGCGCTGGATGCCCCGGGCTTCGGGGCCGCCCTTCGAACGGCGGATCTCGCCGTGAACGCCACGACGGTCGGCATGCTCGAGGCAGGGGTGACCATCCAGGTCGGGCTCTTGCCGCCGGCGGCGACGGTCTTCGACCTCGTCTACGTCCCACCCGAGACGCCGCTGCTGGCAGCGGCGCGGGCGCGCGGCCTGCGAGCGGCGAACGGGTCGGAGATGCTGATCCAGCAGGCTGCGATCGCCTTCGAGCGCTGGACCGGCCTGGGCGGCATGGCCGGCGTCATGCGAGCGGCCGTCGCGCCGTTCCTCGCCGACGCCAGCGCCCGCGCCTGAGCGATGCGGTTCGCCATGTTCCGCGACGCGGGCCGCCCCGCCGTGGGGGTGGTCCAGGGGTCGGTCCTGCTGCCGCTGGCCATGCCGGGCGGGAGTCCCGGCTCGCTGCGGGCCATCGCGGGGAGCGGCACGGACGGGCTGCGGCGCATTCGCGCTTGGGTGGAGCGCCAGCCGGAGCGAGCCTTTCGACCGGTGGACGAGGTCGAGCTCGGGCCGGCGGTGCCGGAACCGGGCGCGATCTACACGATCGGGCTCAACTACGCGATCCCCGGGGAGGCCCACGACGCCGGGCCGCGGCGACCGCTGGTGTACGCGAAGCTCACGACGGCCGTCAGCGGGCACGGCGCGACGGTGACCTGGGATCGCTCGTTGACCGCCAACGTCGATCCCGAAGTCGAGCTCGGGGTGGTCATCGGTGAGGAGGCCGCTGCCGTGACGCCTCGCGCTGCCATGCGACACGTCTTCGGCTACACGTGCATCAACGACATCTCCTCGCGCGACCCGTGGCTCGACGGCGACCAGTGGCTGCTCGGGAAGTCGATGGCCGGTTTCTGCCCGGTGGGTCCCTGGGTGGTGACGCGTGACGACGTGGCGCCCGACGCCCTGCGGCTCGGCTGCACCATCAACGGCGTCGCCATCCAGGACGGTTTGACGGCCCAGATGCGATTCTCGATCGCCGACCTGATCTCGTACCTCAGCCGGCACGTCGTGCTCCGGCCGGGCGACCTGATCGCGACCGGGACACCGGCGCGACTCGCCGGACCGATGGGTCCGGAGCGACATCTCCGGGCCGGCGACGTCGTGACGGTCTGGATCGAACAGATCGGGGAGCTGACCACAACCATCGCCTGACGCGAGGCAAGGAGGACGTCGCGATGAAACCGCCTACCGTGTTCCTGGGTGAGATGACCGACCCCGAGGTCGAGGCATTCCTGCAGGACCACGACACCGTGATCGTGCCGACGGGGTCGACGGAGCAGCACGGCCCGCACGCACCGCTCCTGACCGACGTCCTGATCCCCCAGGAAGTGGCTCGCCGCGTGGCGCCAGTCGTCGGTGCGCTGGTGGCGCCGACGATCAACTACGCGCTGTCCTACCCGCACGTGGGGTTCACGGGCGTGGTCCACCTCCGGATCCCCACGTTCATGGCGCTGATCGAGGACCTGTGCGCCTCGCTCGCGGCCGTGGGGTTCAGGCGGATCGTCTTCCTGAACGGCCACTACGACAACACCTATGCCATCGCCTACGCCTGCGCGAACGCGGCAGACCGGATGCCGGCCGGCGTGCGCGCCTTTCCGGTCAACTACTGGGACGGCATGACGGCCGCCGAGGCGGCCGAGTTCTTCGACCCGTCGACGGGGCTCCATGCGAACCGCGGCGAGACGTCGGCCGTGCTGGCCATCAACCCGGCGCTCGTGGACATGGACCTGGCGAACGCCGAGTTCCCCCCGTTCCCCGAGGTGACGAACCCTGGGCCGGTGCACACCGCGTTCTTCTTCTCGGCACCCGGGTCCGTCCATCGCGCGACCCACTCGGGCACCTGGGGCGACGCGCGCCAGGCGACCGCGGAGTTCGGGGAGCGCTACCTCGAGGTCGTGGTGAAGTCGACGGTCCGCCTCCTCGACGACGTCGACCGGACGTTCGAGGCGATGCCCCCGCGCTAGTTCGCCCGCGCGGGAATCCAGGCACCGCCGCGCATGACCCGGCGGACCCGCAGGTCGGGGCCGAGCTCCACGAGGTCGGCCCGCTGGCCCGCCGCGATCCGGCCACGGTCCGGGATGCCGAGCAGCGCGAGCGGGTTGCGGCCGGCGGCCGCGACGGCAGCCGGCAGCGGGACGCCGGATCCGGCCAGGTTCCGGACCGCACTGTCCAGGGCGATGACCGATCCTGCCAGCGTCGAGGTACCAACGAGGGTGACACGCAGGCCCGCGACCTCCACCGCCAACCCGCCGATCGTGCCGCGGCCGTCGCCCATCCCGGCGAGGGAGATCGCATCGCTCACCAGCATCAGGCGATCGGTCGGCTTGGTGCGAACGACGATCGGCCAGAGCGATGGATGGACGTGCTCCCCGTCGGCGATCAGCTCGACGTAGACCGAGTCGTCGCCGAGCGCCGCGACGGCCAGGCCCGGAGCGTGGTGGTCCACGCCGGTCATCGCATTGAACAGGTGGGTGGTCGAGGTCCCGCCCGCGCGATACCCCGCCAGGGCCTGATCGAGGTCGGCCGCCGAGTGACCCAGCGACGTGGCAACCCCGCGCCGGCGCAGCCAGGCGATCAGGTCGACGGCACCTGGCAGCTCAGGAGCGATCGTGGTCAGTCGAAGTCCATCGACCAATGGCTCCAGGTCCCGGCGAGGGACGTCGTCCGGCACCCGGAGATACGCCGGGTCGTGCGCGCCGCGGCGTGCCGGCGCGAGGAACGGCCCCTCCAGGTTGAACCCGAGTGGCTCGGCACCGTCCGGCGGCGCACCCGGAATCCACGCCCGGACCTGGTCGGCGAATCGCGCGAGGGCAGGCAGCGGTGCCGCGACCGCCGTCGGCAGGAACGATGTGACGCCGTGCCGGAGCAGGTGCCGGGCCATTCCGTCGAGCGCGGCTCCGCCGCCCATCGCGTCGTGGCCGCCACCGCCATGGACGTGCACGTCGACGAATCCGGGGGCGATGAAGGGAGCGTCCGGCGCGGCCGGTGGGCGGAGGTCGCGCGAGTCCTCGAGTTGAACGGCGACGATCCGCCCGTCCTCGATGGTGAGCCGGCCCGTCGCCACCCGATCGTCGAGGACCAGGCGTCCCTCGACGATCGTCCCGGCAGCCGTCATCCGCTCGCCTGGGAATGGGGCGCCTCGTGCCCCTCGACTTCGAATTGCACGTCGAGCGCGTAGCGGTCCGCCGGGTAGGCGGAATCGGTCGCCTCGATTCGCCGGCCGTGTCCATCGTCAATGACCCGACGCTCGACGAGCAGTGGGTCGCTGGTGTGGATCCCCAGCAGGCGCGCCTCTTCGGCCGTTGCCGCGGCCGCGGAGATCGTTCCGGTTCCGCGCGAGAGCACGAAGCCAGCCCGGCCGAGCGTTTCGTGGAGTGAGCCGTGGGCGAGATCCGCGGTCATGACGGCACTCGCACAGGCGCCGATCAGGATCGTCGATTCGAGGGCGATGGGCTGGTCGTCCGCCTGCCGCAGGCGACGCAGATGGACGACGGGCTGGCGTGCCGTGATGCCGAGCCTCGCGGCTTCCGCCTCCGAGGACGGACGGATGACCCGGGTCAGGACCCGCGAGCTCGGGACGCGCCCGGCGCGGCGCATCTCGTCGGTGAACGTCATCAGTCGAGTGGCGCGCCGATGCGCCGGCGGGTCCGCAACGAAGCTGCCTCGGCCCGGCTCTCGCCGGATCAGGCCATCGACCGCGAGCCGCTGCATCGCGTTCCGTGCGGTCATCCGGCTCACCCCAAAACTGGCGCACAGCTCGGCGTCGGACGGCAGCCGCTCGCCGGGTCGCAGTGTCGCGATCCGCTCGCGCAGAGCCTGCTCGATCTGGCGGTACTGCGGCTGGTACCTTGCCTCGATCATCGCGCGCCGACGGACGCGTGGGCCGCAGCCGCGCCCGTTCCTTCTGCCGCTTCGGCACCGTGGATGGCCGCCCCGATCGCTCCTGCCCAGGTCCCCAGCTCGGCGGTCACGATCTCGACCCGGTCGAGCGACGTGGTCCGAACGCGCCGTCGCAGCTCATCGCGGATCGGGCCCAGCAGGAGGTCGGCGGCCGCGGAGATCCCGCCCCCGATGACGACCCGGTCAGGGGAGATGACGGAGATCATGTTGGCGATCCCGATCCCGAGATAGCGGGCGATCTGGGCGAGACCGTCTGTCGCGCGGACGTCGCCCGCCCGCGCCCGCGTCACCGCCTCCTCGGCCGTGGCAGTGCCGCAGGCGGCCGCGATCTGGTCGGCGCGCGCGAACGCTTCCAGGCAGCCCCGGTTCCCGCAGCCGCACCACGGGCCGTCGGGTTCGATCGTCTGGTGCCCGATCTCTCCGGCCGTGCCGTCATGGCCCTGCAGCACATGGCCGTCCATGGCGATCACGCCGCCGATGCCCGTCCCGAGGGTGAGTCCGATCATCGAGGCGGCACCCCGACCCGCGCCCAGGCGAAGCTCGGCGAGACCGAAGGCCCGCGCATCGTTGATCAGGAAGGCCGGCAGCCCGAGCGCCGCGCCGACGGGCCCCGCCACGGGTGTCCCGACCCAGCCGCCCGGGAAGTTGACGAGGAAGCGCGTGGTGCCGGCGGCCGGGTCGTACAGCCCCGGAACGCCGATCCCGACCGACGAGACGCCCGGCCATCGCGCGATCGCTTCTGCCCCGACCGAGGCGAGGCGGGGTACGACGGCGTCCGGTCCGTCGGCGGTCGGGGTCGTGACCTGGTCACGGTCGAGTGGCCGCCATTCGTCCCCGTCGCGGTCGACGACCACCCACTTGATGTTCGTGCCCCCGAGATCGAGGCCGAGGTGGCGCCTGGCGCGCCCGGCGTCAATCACGGCAATCAGGCTTCGCCGGTCACTCGGGTGTAGGCCGCCGCGACGGCGACGATGATCGAGCCGAACAGGACCTGTCGTGTCGGCTCGGGCAGCCCGAGCACCGTGAGAAGGGCGGTGAGCACGGTCAGGATCAGCGCGCCGACGATGGTTCCTGCGAAGCCGCCTCGACCACCGAGGATCGACGTCCCGCCGAGCACCGCCGCCGCCACCGATGGCAGCAGCGAGCTGTCGACCAGCGACACGCTGGCGGTGTTGGTGAGGCCGGAAACGAGGAGTCCGGCGATGCCGGCGAAGAGCGCCGAGATGACGTACAGGACGATCAGGACCTGCCACGCACGGGCGCCCGACAGGCGCGCGGCGACCGGGTTGTCGCCGATCGCGTAGAGCAGCCGGCCGAAACCGGTTCGTCGGAGCCCGAGCAGGATCAGCAGCATCAGCGGGATGAAGACCAACAGGCTGTTCGGCACGATGCCGAACACCGTGCCGGACCCGAGGGTCCTCAGCGCATCGGGGACGCCCGCGCCGGTCTGGACGGTCTCCAGCTGCCAGACATTCGCCAGGCCCAGGACGACGAAGCTCATCCCCAGGGTCATGATCAACGGATGCACCCGGAACACGCCGACGCCAATGCCGGTGATCAGGCCGGCCAGCGCCGCGGCGGTGAGGGACACGGCGATCGCGAACGGCACGCCGCCGGCGCTGTGGACGAGCGTCGCGGTGACGAACCCCGCCATGGACGCAACCGCCCCGACGGACAGGTCGATCCCGCCGGTGAGCATCGTCAGCGTCTGGCAGCCGGCCAGGATGGCCAGCGGCACGGAGGCGCGCAGGATCACGCCGGCCCACGAGGGGCCGACGATGCCCGGCTGGACGAGCTGGATGATCGCGACAAGGACGAGGAGCAGTCCGATCAGCGGGACGATCGGCCGGTCGCTGAACAGGCCCCGCCAGGCCGCGGCGGTGAGCCAGGCGCTGCGCGGGCCGGAGGTGCTCGCGATCCCGCTCATGCCCGCGCCCGTCGGAGCTGGACGAGGCTGCCGAACATCACCACGCCGATCAGGATGACGCCCTGGGCGACCACGGCGAGGTTGGTATTCACGTTCAGGAACGTCATGTCGGTCCGGATCATCTGGAGGACGACGACCGCCACCATCGGGCCGAAGACGCCGCCCCGCCCGCCGGCGAGGCTGACCCCGCCGAGGACGACGGCGGCGACGCTCAGCAGCGTGTAGGGCCCGGGGACGGGCGAGCCGATCCCGGTGCTCGCGGTGAGCGAGAGACCGGCGAGCGCCGAGAAGAGCCCGGTGAGGGCGTAGGCGAGGACCTTCGTCCGGCCGACCGACACCCCGCTCCGGAACGCCGCCAGCTGGTTGCTGCCGACGGCGTAGATCGACAGACCGAGCCGCGAGCGCGCGACCGGGATCCAGACGATGGCCACGATGACGACCAGGACGATCGCCGCCTTTGGGATCCATTCGATGCCGACCGGTCCCAGGACGAGGTCCTTGAGCCACACGGCCGCCCCGCCTCCGGGCGCTGCCCGCACGAGCAGGGCGCAACCGGCCCAGACGAAGGACATGGCGAGCGTCACGACGATGTCCGGCACGCGAGTGATGACGACGAGGCCACCATTGACCGCCCCGAGAACGAGACCAAGCAGGAGCACGCCGACGACCACGACGACGCCAAACTCCTCGGTCTGGCCTTTCATCGCCGTCGCCGAGACCACGCTGGTGAACGCCATCATCGATCCGATCGACAGGTCGATCCCGCCACCGATCACCACGACGGCCTGTGCCACGGCCGCCAATGCGAGCGGCAGGACCGAGGTCCCGAGTCCCTGCACGGCGATCGCCCCGTATCGCGGCTGGATGACCTTGGTCAACACGAGCAGGGCGACGAGGAACGCCAGGAGGGACAGCGTCCAGGCGTTGCGTCGCGCGGCGGCCCCGATCGGACCGGCGCGGCCCAGGGCGACGGCTGCGGCGGTCATCGATCCGCCCCTGGCTCGTCGACGACCGCCACGGCTTCTGCGGCGGCCATCTCCGGGATCACGGCGTCCGACTTGAGGTTGTACGCGGCGCGGAGCAGCGTCGGCTCGTCGGCATCGGCGGCGGCGATCTCGGCGACGACGCGGCCGCCGAAGATCACGATCGCCCGATCGCACACGAGCTGGACCTCCTTCAGCTCCGAGGTGTAGAGGAGGACGGCCGCCCCGGCTTCGGCGAGGTCGCGCAGCAGCAGGTAGATCTGCTGCTTGGTGCGGATGTCGATGCCGCGGGTCGGATCGAAGCACAGCATCGTCCGGACCCCACCGGCGACCCAGCGCGCGATCGTCACCTTCTGCTGGTTGCCGCCGGACAGGCGCCGCACCTCACCCCCGGCCCGGGCATCGATCTGCAGCGTGGCGACGGCAGTGTTGACGGTCTGCCGCTCGCCCGCGAGATCGATCAGGCCCCAGTTGCGCAGGCGGGTGGTGAACGGGAGCGCGATGTTCTCGCGCACGGAGCGCTGCATGAGCAGGGCCTCGGCGCGGTCGGCCGCCACGTACACGAGGCCCGCCCGGATGGCGTCTGCCGGGTGGTGGAAGGCGACGGGCGCCCCATCGACGAGCAGCTCGCCGCTCGTCGGACGCTCCGAACCCGCGAGGATGTCGAACAGCTCGTCCTGCCCCTGGCCCTCGAGCGCGACCACCCCGAGCACCTCGCCCGGGTAGAGCTGGAACGAGCCGTCGTGCAGCTTGGCGCCGGCCACCAGGGCGCGCGCCGTGAGCCGGGGTTTCGTGTCCGCCGGACGGGTCAATGCAGCCGTGCGCTCGGCGATCGCCGACATGTCCTTCACGATCTGGCCAAGCATGAGCTCGACGATTCGCTCCTCGGAGCCCTCGCTGACATCGACCACGCCGACGGTCTCGCCCTCGCGCAGGACGGTCGCGCGGTCACAGACGGCGGCGATCTCGATCATGCGGTGGGAGATGAAGATGATCGACCGCTGACCGCCGCGCTGGCGGCTGACGACTTCGAGGACCCGCTCGGTCAGG
>JBGPIH010000012.1:0-33430 GCA_041484785.1 Candidatus Limnocylindria bacterium | reverse complement strand
GCCCTCCTCGAGCAGGCGCATTTCGCGACGGCGGCGTCGCTGGACGAAGCTGCGGCGAGGGCGGTCGCGGCATCGCGGCCGGCGGCTCCGGTGGCATGAGCATCCTGGTCGGTCCCGGGACCCGCCTCGTCGTCCAGGGCATCACGGGCCGGGAGGGCGACTTCCACAGCCGCCAGATGCTCGAGTACGGAACCCCGATCGTGGCCGGTATGACGCCCGGCAAGGGCGGCCAGATGGCCCTCGACGGGGCGGTCCCGGTCTTCGACACGGTCGCCGAGGCGGTACGGGAGACCGGCGCGAACACCTCCTGCATCTTCGTTCCGGCCCCCGGCGCCCCGGACGCCGTGATGGAGGCCGCGGCCGCGGGGATCGCCACGATCTTCTGCATCACCGAGGGGATCCCCGCCCTCGACATGATCCCGGCGGTCGAGTTCGTCCGGCGGGCCGGCGCCCGGCTGATCGGGCCCAACTGCCCCGGTGCGACCTCGCCGGGCTCGGCCAAGGTGGGGATCATCCCCGGATCCGTGCATCGCGAAGGGCGCGTGGGGGTGGTCAGCCGCTCGGGGACGCTGACCTACGAGGCGGTCCAGGCGATGACCGACGCCGGCGTCGGCCAGTCGACCTGCATCGGGATCGGCGGCGATCCGATCATCGGGACGAACTTCCTGGACATCCTCCAGCTCTTCGCCGCGGACGACGCGACCGACGCGATCGTGCTGATCGGCGAGATCGGCGGAGCGGCCGAGGAAACCGCCGCGGCGTGGGCCGGCGAGCATCTCCGCGACACGCCCAAGGTCGCCTTCATCGCCGGCCGGACGGCACCCGAAGGGAAGCGGATGGGCCACGCCGGGGCGATCATCTCGGGCGGTGCCGGGACCGCGGCCTCCAAGGTCGCGGCGCTCGAGGCGGCGGGCTTCCTGGTCGCCGGCTCGCCGCTCGAGCTGCCCACCCTGCTGCGCGACGCCGGCTACCGGGACTAGAGGCGGCCGCGATGTGATGGACCTCGTGGCCGGGCGTGCCAAGGAGATCCTGCTGGTGATCGGGATCGACGATCTCGCCGCCCTCGACGATCGGCATCGATTTCCGGCGCACGTCGCGCTCGGCGGCGGCCTCGACCCGACCTGGCTCGATCTCTTCTCCGAGGCCATCCGCGGGGTGACCGGGGGTAACGGCCCGAGCGACTTCCTCGAGGCACGAATCGAGCTCGACGGCCCCGGCGACGACGGTGGGCGCACGATCGAGCGCGTGGACCCAGCCTGGATCAGCGCGGTCGCCCGAGTTCCGGACGGCGAGATCGGAGCGGTCGCCGCGGGCTGGATCGACCTGATCGAGGAGGAGCTGGGCACGCTGCCCCGGGAAGAGAAGCCGTGGATCCGCGACCTCACCGGCCGGCTCGTCGCGTTCTGCCGCGCCGCCGACCGGGCTCCCGATGTCCTGTTCGCGTGGTCGATGCGATGACCGGCTCCGCCGACCGATACGCGGCGTCGTTCGACGCCAATCGATCGCTCTGGGACGCCTGGACGGCGGTCCACGCGGCCGGCGACTTCTACGACCTCGAGGCGTTCAAGACCGGCGGCGTGCGGATCCGGCCGTATGAGATCGAGCTGGTCGGCGACGTCGCGGGCCGGTCGCTGCTCCACCTGCAATGCCACTTCGGCATCGACACCCTGTCGTGGGCGCGCCTCGGTGCCACCGTCACCGGTGCCGACATCTCGCCCGCCGCAATCGAGCTCGCGACCCGGCTGGCGATCGAGCTCGGCTTCCCGGGCGCCCGCTTCGTCCTGTCGAACCTGTACGACCTGCCGTCCAACCTCGAGGGCCAGTTCGACGTCGTCTACACCTCACGCGGGGCGCTCAACTGGCTGCCCGACATCCGGGCGTGGGCGGAGGTCGCCGCCCACTTCGTCGCGCCCGGCGGAATCTTCTTCATCACCGAGGGCCACCCGGTCATGAACGTCTTCGAGAACGAAGGCGTGCGACCCGGCAAGCTTCGACTCGCCTATCCCTACTGGGAGCACCCGGACCCGCTGGTCTTTGCGGTCAAGGGCTCGTACGCGGATCCCACCGCCGACGTCGGCTCGCAGTCGGAACACAGCTGGGATCACGGCCTCGGCGAGATCGTCACCGCCCTCATCGACGCAGGACTGCGCATCGAGGCCCTCGTCGAGCATCCGTTCCTCGACTGGAGCACGGACTTCCTGGTCGAGTCGTCACCGGGCCGGTTCGTCCTGCCGCCGGACGCCGCTGGTGAGCTGCCCTTGATGTTCTCGCTGCGGGCCCGCAAGCCGGGCTGACGGCATCGGCCTAGCGGGCCGCCGGCGCCTCGAACCCGAGCATCGCCCACGCCGGACCGCCAGGCACCTCGATCAACTCGACCAGGACGCCGTGACACGCCCGCGGGTGGATGAACGCGACCGGACCCTCGGCACCACGGCGCGGGGATGTGTCGATCAGCTCCAACCCGGAGATCTCCAGCTTCAGCAGCGTCTCCGCGAGATTCGCGACCTCGAAGCAGATGTGGTGGAAGCCCTCACCCTTCGAAGCCAGGAAGCGCGCGACGCCGGTCGTGTCGTCGGTCGGCTCGACCAGCTCGACCTTCGATTCGCCCACCCGCAGAAAGGCGATCCGTACCCGATCGTTGGGGATGTCCATGACCGTCTCGAGCTTGAGGCCGAGCATGTCCCGCCACAGTCCGAGCGCGGCGTCGATCGAACGTACGATCAGCGCGACGTGATGCATCTTGCCGAGGCGGCGAATCGCCTCGGGCACGTCCGACTCAGGCCTCGGCGGTGACATGGGCCCAGCGTACCCTGTCGAACATGCCCGAACCAGACCCGATCAGCGAAGTGATCGTCAAGGTGAACCCCCGGATCAGACCGTGATCAGCTCGCGGTGTTCGCCCCAGGCGACGCGCAGCCGGTCGCTGATCTCACCGACGGTCGCGTAGGCCCGGACCGCGTCGAGGATCGGCGGCATCAGGTTCCCGTCGCCCCGCGCCGTGGCCTCCAGCCGGTCCATCGCGGCGCTCCATGCGTCGGCCGACCGCTCCGCCCGGACCCGGCGGACCCGTTCGACCTGGCGTCGCTCGCCGTCCGGGTCGATCCTGTGCAGCGGCGGGGTGGTGAGCTCGTCGTCGCGGAATCGATTGACACCAACGACGACCTGCTCCCCGGACTCGATTGCTCGCTGAACGCGGTAGGCCGCCTCCTGGATCTGGCGCTGCTGGAAGCCGCCCTCGATCGCCGCCAGGGTCCCGCCCATCTCCTCGATCTCGTCGAGGTAGCCCCAGGCCGCCGCTTCCAGCTCGTTGGTCAGGCTCTCGACGTAATACGAGCCGGCGAGCGGATCCGGCGTCTCGGTCACGCCGGCCTCATAGGCAATGATCTGCTGCGTCCGCAGGGCCAGCCGGGCGGCCTGCTCGGTCGGAAGGGCGAGTGCCTCGTCCCGGGAATTCGTGTGCAGGCTTTGGGCTCCCCCAAGGACCGCGGCCAGCGCCTGGATGGTGGTCCGCACGACGTTGTTGTCGACCGACTGGGCGGTCAGGCTGGACCCCGCCGTCTGGACGTGGAAGCGGCAGACCCAAGACCGCGGGTTGGTGGCCCCGAACCGCTCGCGCATGATCGTCGCCCACATCCGGCGGGCCGCCCGGAACTTGGCGACCTCCTCGAACAACTCCGACCAGGCCGCGAAGAAGAAGGAGAGCCGACCGGCGAAGTCGTCCACGTCCAGACCGCGCGCGACGGCCGCCTCCACGTAGGCGATCGCGTCGGCCAGCGTGAATGCCAGCTCCTGGGCGGCCGTGGCGCCGGCCTCACGCATGTGATACCCGGAAATAGATATTGTGTTCCATTTCGGGAGCTCGGCGGCGCAGAACTCGAAGACGTCGGTGACCAGGCGCATCGACGAACGGGGTGGATAGATGTACGTTCCCCGGGCGATGTACTCCTTGAGGATGTCGTTCTGCGTCGTCCCGGCAATGGCCGAGCGGGCGACGCCCTGGGCCTCCGCCGCCGCGACGTAGAGGGCGAGCAGGATGGGTGCCGTGGCGTTGATGGTCATGGACGTGCTGACCAGATCCAGGGGCAGCCCTTCGAGCAGGATGGCCATGTCGGCGAGGCTGGCGATCGGCACGCCGACCCGGCCGACCTCCCCTTCCGCAGCCGAGGCATCGGAGTCGTAGCCCATCTGCGTCGGCAGGTCGAACGCCACGGACAGGCCGGTCTGACCCTGCTCGAGCAGGTAGCGGAAGCGCCGGTTGGTCTCCTCGGCGGTCGCGAAGCCGGCGTACTGGCGCATCGTCCAGAACCGGCTCCGGTACATCGTCGGTTGGACGCCGCGGGTGAACGGGTACTCGCCTGGCCGCCCCAGGTCGCGGTCTTCGTCCATGCCGGCGAGGTCCGCCGGCGTGTAGAGGTCCCGGATCACGAGGCCGGACGAGGACTCGAACGGATCGCGCCGCTCCGGGGCGCCGCGCAGGGACTTCGCCCGGACGAGCTCGCGCCAGCGCGCGCGACCGGGATCGTCCCCTTCACCGATCGGCCGCTCAGGGTGCGCCGGACGCTTGCCGACGGTCATTCGAGCACCAGCAGGAGATCCCCAACCTCGATCGTCCCACCCGCACCGACCGCCACGCTCGAGACGATCCCGTCGCGCGGAGCCCGCAACTCGTTCTGCATCTTCATCGCCTCAACCACGAGCAGCTGTTGCCCGGCCACGACCGGATCGCCCGGCACGATCGACACGGAGACGATCCGGCCGGGAATGATGGCTCGGACGTGAGTCGGGCCGCCATGGGCGGTCTCCTCGCGACCCCGGCGCGCTCGCTCGCGGAGCGATGCCCGACGCTCCGACTCGATCTCGACCTCGATCCGCCAGCCGTCCACGATGACCTCGCGACGGAGGACACCGGACGAGGGCCCGGCGGTGCCCTCGAGCGGCAGGAGCAGCACGGGCGTCCTTCGGACGTCGTCGTCCGAGCCTTCGACCAGCACGGCATGGACCGCGTCGAAACGATCGAGACGAACGTGGACCGGCAGCGAATCGACCAGGACCACCCCATCGTCACGGCGCGGCCCGGCGTCGAACGCGGGCGCCCTTGCAGCGGCGCCACCCAGGACTCCGGCGCCCCCGACCCGTTGGGCAGGCGCCAGGGGGATCTCGGGAGGCTCGAGCATGATCGCCGCGATCGCGGCGTGCGCCGACGATGGCGCCAGGGCAACCCGCACGGCGCGCGGATCGACGATCCTGGCGTCGATCTCCGGACGTGTGCCGGGTGTCGGTCGGTCGGGCGCGGTCACGACGGCCACCGATCTGTCGCCGCCCCGCGGCCGCCACTCGCCCAGCGCCCGTCGTCGGACCCCGATCCGACGGTCGCGGTGACGGCACCACCCCCACTGACGGCCGTCGTGGCGAGGCCGTTGCCAAGCGCTTCGAGTCCCGCCGCGAGCTGGGCAAGGCGAGCCACGGGACGGAATGCGGCCGGGCCATCCCACCACTCCCCCACCCAACCGGTCGACAGCTCGGCGGCTTCGAAGGCCGGGTGCGCGGCCACGAACCGGTGGAACGGCAGGGTCGTCTGGAGACCGGCGATCTCCGTCTCCTCGAGCGCACGCCGGAGGCGCCGGATCGCGGCCCCCCGGTCACCGGCGTGAACCATGATCTTGGCCACCAGGTTGTCGTACTCGGGTGGCACGCGGTCACCTGCTTCGATCGCGGCGTCGATCCGGACGCCCGGCCCGGCCGGCATCTCCCAGCGGCGGACCCGCCCGGGCGTCGGGGCAAAGTCACGAGACGGATCCTCGGCGGCGATGCGGACCTCGATCGCGTGACCGGCAGGTTCGGCCGCCCGCTCCGACGCGGCGATCGCCTCGTCGGACAGGGCCGCCCCCGCCGCCAGCCAGAATTGCTCCCGGACGATGTCCAGGCCGGAGACCAGCTCGGTGACCCCGTGCTCCACCTGGAGCCTGGTGTTCACCTCCAGGAAGTAGAACGATCCATCGGGCGATCGCAGGAACTCCGCGGTGGCGGCGTTCCGCAACCCCGCCCGCGCCGCGACCCGGACGGCGAGCTCGTGCAGTTCGCGGCGCTGCGCCGCCGTCAGGCCCGGCGCCGGCGCCTCCTCGACGAGCTTCTGGTGGCGCCTCTGGATGGAGCAGTCGCGCTCGCCGATGGCGACGACCCGGCCGGTGGCGTCGCCCAGCAGCTGGACCTCGATGTGCCTGGCGGGGACGATCTCGCGTTCCAGGTAGACCGAGCCGTCACCGAAGGCGTCCGCCGCTTCCCGGGAGCCTCCGGCCAGCGCGGCAGGCAGCTCCGCCGCCGTGGTCACCCGACGCATCCCGCGGCCGCCACCGCCGGCCGCGGCCTTGACCAGCATCGGAAATCCGATCGCGTTCGCGTCGGCGACGATCGATGCCACCTCGTCCGGACGATCCACCCCGGCCGGGCGCAACGTGCCGGGGACGACGGCGACACCCGCCTCGCGTGCCGTTCGCCGTGCCTGCAGCTTGTCGCCGAGGGCCTCGATCGAATCCGGCGATGGGCCGACGAAGACCAGTCCAGCGGCCTCGACGGCTCGGGCGAATGCCGACCGCTCGGCGAGAAACCCATAGCCAGGGTGGATCGCGTCCGAGCCGCTCGAGCGTGCCGCCTCGATAATGCCGTCGATGCGCAGGTAGCTCTCGCTGGCGGGCGCCGGTCCGATCCGGATCGCCCGATCCGCGAGCCGGACGTGCCGGGCCGTGGCGTCGGCGTCGCTGTAGACCGCGACCGCCTCCATGCCCAGCTCGTGGCACGCCCGGATGATCCGCACGGCAATCTCGCCTCGGTTGGCGACGAGGACCCGGCGGAAGGGACCGCTCATGACGCGAGTCCCGGGCCGCTCGCGTCTTTGTGCAAAGACGGCAACCGGGACCGCCGCTCAGAGCGGGATGTTGCCATGCTTCTTCCTTGGGTTCACGTCGCGCTTGTCGGCCAGCACGTCCAGGGCACGGATCAGCCGGGGCCTCGTCTCGGATGGCTTGATGACATCGTCGACGTAGCCCCGGGCGGCGGCCACGTACGGGTTGGCGAACTCGGTTTCATACGCGGCAACGAGCCGGGCATGCTCCGCCGA
Source organism: Candidatus Limnocylindria bacterium (assembly GCA_041484785.1). GTDB lineage: Bacteria > Chloroflexota > Limnocylindria > Limnocylindrales > CSP1-4 > SPCO01. The sequence continues at coordinate 26,316 of JBGPIH010000012.1, read as the reverse complement.
CGGATCGTCCGCGGCGGCAATCGCATCCTTGAAGATGATGCTGACGGCGCCCTCCGCACCCATCACCGCGATCTCGGCGGTCGGCCAGGCGAAGTTCATGTCGCCCCGGATGTGCTTGCTGCTCATCACGTCGTAGGCTCCCCCGTAGGCCTTCCGGGTAATCACCGTGAGCTTCGGAACGGTCGCCTCGCAGTAGGCGTACAGCAGCTTCGCGCCCTGCTTGATGATCCCGCCGTGCTCCTGGGCCACACCGGGCATGAACCCAGGCACATCCACGAACGTCAGCAGTGGCACGTTGAAGCAGTCGCATGTCCGCACGAAGCGCGCAGCCTTGATCGAGGCATCGATGTCGAGCGCCCCGGCGAGGACAGCGGGTTGTTGCGCGACGATCCCCACGCTGCGTCCGCCAAGACGGGCGAAGCCGATCAGGATGTTCGCCGCCCAGCCGGGCTGGATCTCCAGGAACTCGGCATCGTCGACGACCCGATCGATGACCTCGTGCATGTCGTACGGCGTGCGTGGATCGTCGGGCACCAGGCGATCCAGGGCCGCATCCATGCGATCGACGGGGTCGGTCGTCTCTCGGCGACGAGGCTCGGCGACGTTGTTCTGGGGGAGATGCGCCAGGATACGCCGAACCGCATCGAGCGCCGTGGCCTCGTCATCGGCCGCCAGGTGCGCGACGCCGCTCCTGGTCGTATGGGTGGTGGCTCCACCGAGATACTCCGAGTCGACTTCCTCGTGTGTGACGGTCCGGACGACGTTCGGTCCGGTGACGAACATGTAGCTCGAACCCTCGACCATGATCGTGAAGTCGGTGATGGCCGGCGAGTAGACCGCTCCCCCGGCACACGGGCCCATCACCACGGAGATCTGCGGCACCACGCCGGACGCCAGGACGTTGCGCAGGAAGATCTCGGCATATCCCCCGAGTGATGCAACGCCTTCCTGGATTCGCGCGCCGCCCGAATCGTTCAGGCCGATGATCGGCGCCCCGACCTTCATCGCGAGGTCCATGATCTTGCAGATCTTCTCGGCATACGCCTCGGACAACGATCCCCCGAAGACCGTGAAGTCCTGGCTGAAGACGAACACCAGGCGACCATCGATCGTGCCGTGGCCGGTCACCACACCATCGCCCAGGACATGGTTCTCGGCGAGACCGAATTCGGTCGCCCGGTGGGTGACGAATGCGTCGAGCTCCACGAATGAGCCCGGATCGAGCAGCAGATCGAGGCGCTCACGCGCGGTCAGCTTCCCCCAGGCGTGCTGGCGCTCGATGCGGACGGCGCCGCCGCCCAGCAACGCCTCGGCACGCATCTGATCGAGGCGGCTCAGTCGCTCATCATTCGTCGACACCGCGGTCGAACCTCCTGGTGTCCTTGCGCAAAGACAGGAATCATCATAGTCGCGCGCATCGAGCCGATACCAGCGGCCTCCCGCGCGCGTCCTGGCTCGTGGGAATGCCGATGATCGTACTCGGATATCCACAGATTCGGTGAACAACTCGCCAAGCCTGTGGATAACCAGGGTCCCCGCAATCGGGTCCGAGGGCGTAGCATGACGCACACTCGCGCCACCGTCGATGGACTCGCATTCCCTTCCGAAGCAGTCGAGGTGTTGCCCAGGTGCCGAACGTGATCGCGATCGCCAACCAGAAAGGCGGCGTGGGAAAGACGACGACCGCGATCAATCTCGCCGGTGCGTTGGCCGAACATGGCTACCGCGTTCTGTGTGTCGACATGGATCCGCAGGCGAATCTCACCGCCGGCCTGGGAATCAATCTCAACACGGTCGAACGATCCATGGCCGATGTCCTCGCAGACGGGCGCTCGACCCTGACCGAGGTGATCCTGCCGACGGAGATCGCCGGCATCGATGTCGCACCGGCCCACATCGACCTTGCCTCGACCGAGGGTGAGTTGTTCACTGCGCTCGGCCGCGAGCAGATCCTGCGCGAGGCGTTCGAGGGCCAGATCTCGGCCTACGACTACGTCCTGATCGACTGCCCGCCGAACCTGGGCCTGCTGACGGTCAACGGACTCGTCGCGTCCGCCGGCGTGATCATCCCGGTGCAGACCCAGTACTACGCGATGAAGGGGCTCAATAACCTCGTCAAGGTGATCAACGCCATCCGCCTGAAGCTCAACCGCGACCTGCGGATCCTCGGGTTGCTGCCGACGTTCTACGACAGTCGGACGAACCTCGCCCGCGACATGCTGGACGAGTTGCGAGTGGTCGGCGACCACTACGTGTTCAACAGCATCGTTCGCAATACCGTCAAGCTCGGCGAGGCGCCGCTCGTCGGTCGGCCCATCACGTCCTACGCCGGATCGAGCGATGCGGCTCGGACGTATCGCGAACTTGCACGCGAGGTGATCGAACTTGGCCCGAACTGATTTCCGGGCGGCCGCCGCCCGACGCCTGTCCGAGGAGAGCGAACTCTCGCCCGCGATCGTCAGCCTCATCTCCCACGGCGAAACGACTCGCTCCGTTGGCGTGCGCATCGTCCACGTCGAGCGAATCGAGCCGAATCCCGAGCAACCCCGAATGGTCTTCGAGCAGGAGGCGCTCGATGAGCTGGCCGCATCCATCCGCGAGCATGGTGTCCTGCAACCCATCCTCGTCCGGCCCCTCGGCCCGAACACCTACCAGATCGTCGCCGGCGAGCGACGCTGGCGGGCATCGCGATTGGCCGGCCTCGAGACGATTCCCGCGCTGATCGAGGAGATCGACGACGACACGGCGCTCGAGATCGCGATCATCGAGAACCTGCAGCGTGAGGACCTCACGCCGCTCGATGAGGCGGCCATGTTCGACCGGATGGTCCACGAGCACGGCTACAGCATTCGGAAGCTGGCCGACAAGCTGGGCAAGGACAAGGGCTACCTCGAGAACCGGCTCCGACTCGCCGACGCCCCGCCGGAGATCCGCGAGCTGGTGTCTTTGCGCAAGGACAGCCTCTCCCACGCCTACGAGCTGATGAAGGTCGATGACCCGAAGAAGCGCCGTCGACTCGCCGCTCAGGTGGCGCGCGGCGAGCTGACCTTGATCAAGCTCCGCGACAAGATCGAAGGACGGCGGTCCCGCCCCATCTCGTCGATCGACGGCACGGTCGCGCCGGAGTCGGCACCGTCAGCCAAGCCCGACGCCGAGCCAGACAGCGGCTGGTCCAGTCCCATGGCTCAGCCCGGGGTGGCCATCTCCGACGACTCGCTGGTCAATGCCAAGCAGGGCCTGGCAGACGCCGTTGAAGCCCTCGTCGCCGTCCTCCGAAGCCCGGAGCTGCGCGGGTCGATCCCGGCGACCGATCGAGCGAACCTCGCGAAGTACCTGACGATCGCCAAGCTCAAGCTTGAGAACGCCATTGCGATCGTCCGGAGTGACAACCCGGACGCCTGACGCAATCGTCGCTCCCGGGACACCGGCCGCGCCTCGATCGTCCGCGCAGCACGGCCGCCTATCCGAACCCGGCAATGCCCCACAGCCAGGCCACGGCTAGCAGCGCGATCGCAATCGCCTGGACCTCCCAAGCCCGCTCGAGCTGCGCCGCCGGCGAGCCTCGTCCGAGGACGAGTCCCGTGCCGAGGACGAGCACGGCCACTATCGAGCCAGCCATCGGGAGTGACGACGCGCCGGCGAGCCAGAGCGAACCGAGCGCCACGGTCGCAACGGCCGCCTCCAACAACGCCGCGACGGTCCAGGCGCTCCGCGAACCCAGCCGGATGGCGACCGACGTATGGCCGGCCGCCTCGTCCCGGTCCATGTCGGCGCTCGCATTCGCGATCGCCAGCGCCGCGCCGGCCATGATGGCCATCGGCAACAGGATCGCGAACGAGGCCGGAAGCTCGCCAGCCGCACCAAGCCAGCCGAAGACCGGGAGCAACGGGATCCCGATCGCAAACGGCAGCCACGACCAGGCCGTCCCCTTCGCCACGAGGTCGTAGCCGTAGCCAACGGCCAGGACGAGTCCGGCGACCGACAGGAGCACCGGCCCCGACGTGGCCGACAGCCCGAGCCCGAGGCCCGCGGCGCCAACCATCACGATCCGTGCCCACGTCGCCGGGACGACCCCCGCCGGGATCGGTTTGCCGGGCTTCCGCCCGGCGTCGAAGGGCGCATCCACGAGGTCGTTGAGCGTGCCGATTGAAGCCTGCAGCGCGATCATCGCGACCCCGAGACGAACGGCGGTGGGCACGGACCCGCCGGCCAGGATCGCAACGGCCACGGTCGCCGCTCCGTCAAGGAGGATCGGAAACGGGTGGACGAGGCGGATCAACCCGCCGGGCAAACGGTGAGGTGCCGATGGCACCTCAGACGTAGACGATCTCCCCGAAGTTGGCGACCAGATAGGCGATGAGCCGATCGCGCCCATCCCCGACCTGTGCCCGGATCCCGGGTACGAGTGCGTGCAGGGTGATGGCAGGGACCATCATCCGGCCGGTCGCGTCACGTCCGATCACGGCTGGCGGGCCGCCTCCAGAAGCGAACACCCGTTCGAAACCTGGCTCGTCGAGCCCGCCGGCGCGCCGAAAGTCCTCGACGACCCGGATCACCCCGCGACGGATCGCGACGTCGCGCATCAGCTCGGCGGCCCAGGCATCGATCTGCTCGTCGCTCTGGTCCGCGAGGCGAGCACGATATTCGGTCGGGTCCGCCGACAGACCGGTCGCTCCCACGATGCCTCCTTCGTCGTCTTGAACCGCCCGCAGTATGCCAGACGGGTCCGTCGCAGCGTCCGGATCCGCCCCTCAACCGTCGCTGGATGGCGAGTCGGCGCTGGATCGATGCGCGGCGCCGGCGGCGGCGGTAGCCTCGCGCGATCCTTCCGGCCAGTCATTGAAACGGTCGGTCAGCCATCGCCCGAACCGGCCCGGCTCGGCGACCTCCGGGGCGCCGCTGACCATGGCGTGGAGGGCGACCCAGGTTCGCTGCGTCAATCCATCGACCGCCTCGCGATCCGGGCGGCCACTCACCGCCAACGGCTCCCCCACCTGGACCCGTACCCTGCCGCCGAACCGTAGCCAGCTCGTTCCGTTGATCGCGATCGGCACGATCGGGACGCCGGATCGGAGGGCGAAGAAGGCGGCGCCCTCGTTCAGGGGCCAGAGCTCCGACTCGGAGGCGTGGATTCGACCCTCGCCGGCGATGGCCACGACGCTTCCGCCAGCCAGGACGTCACGCATCCGGCGCGTCGCCCGGACCAGGTCGTCCTTCTCGGGACGGAATGGGATGGGCGTCCCGGTCCAGGCCATGACCCGGTTGCGGGCTCCTACCCTGATGTCCTCCTCCTTCGGACCGAAGAAGTAGAGACGTGGGCGGAAGGGCAGGACGGACATCAGGATGAACGGATCGCTCCAGCCGAGGTGATTGAAGACGTACATGGCGGGACCGGCCGGCAGGCGGCTGCGGCCTTCGACCCGGACTCGCAGGTAGGCTCGGACGAGGCCCGAAACGAGGAGCCGGGCGATCCAGTACCGGAGCGTGCGCCTCCAGGCGGGAAGGGTCTCCGGAGGCGAGGAGGCGGGCATGTGTCAGGTCCGCGTCGCGTCCGGGCGGGAGGACGACGAGACCGTCGACGGGTCGAGGTCCGCGAGGCGCTCCAGGACGAGGTCGGCCAGCTCGACGGCACCTGCAGCCGGTGGCACGCTGCCGTTCGGCACGAGGACCACCGTCATGCCCGCCGCCTTGGCGGCTCGAACGCCGTTGAGGGAATCCTCGGCCACCAGGCAGGCGTGCGGATCGACGCCAAGGCGCCGTGCCGTCTCGAGGTAGACGTCCGGCGCCGGCTTTCCGTGCGCCACGTCGTCTGACGAAACCACGACCGAGAAGACCTCGGCGAGGCCGGTCGCCGCAAGCGCCGCATCGATGACGGCACGGTGCGCCGAGGACGCGACCGCGACCGGCAGCTCCGCCGAGACCCGGCGCACGGTCTCGATCGCGCCGTCGATCTGCGGTGCGCCTTCACGCCCATAGCGCGCCACCATCCCCTCGACGATCGTTCGCTCGATCTCGGGTTCCGGGAGCGTCAGGGCGAGCCGCTCGCGCATGATCCGGGCCCAGCCCCTGGAATTCGCGCCCATCACGGCGGCCCGGTCGTCGCGCGTCCAGCGCCTGCCCAGTTGGGCGGCGAAGTCCGAGCGGATCTCGTCCCACCAGATCTCGGAGTCGACCAGGACCCCATCCAGGTCGAAGATCACGGCGCGGATCAGTGGGTGGACGCTTTCGGGCCCGGCAGCAGCGGCACGGACGCGGGATCGCCCGGTGCCAACGGTCCCGGGAGCGCGATCGCGCCCGAGGGCGCCGCCGATCGTCCGTCGATCGCGGCGAGGAGGCGGTCGACGAAGGCTGCCACCTCGTCTGCCTCGTCGTCGGCACCGTGTATGAGCTGCGAGTCCACCTGGAACGTGATCAGGCGGTGCCCGCCCTGGATCTCGACCGAGAGCTCGCCGACCTGGATTCGCCCCCAGCGGACGATCTTGCCAGCCGCTCGCGGTCCCTCGCCGGGCAGGTTGACCCGGACGTTGACGAGGGCGAGTCCGGCGGCGGCCGGCGCAAGAATCGTGTAGCGGATCCCAGGGTCGTCGCCCCAGACGACCCAGCAGTCGGGGTCGCGACCGGCCCCCAAAAGGGTCAGCGCCTCGATCGCAGACCCCAGGACCTTGGGCGCCATCGAGTCGTGATGCGGAGCCCGCGATTGCCACTCGCTCAGGCGCATGCCGCCCTCCGTCTCGCGGTCTCGAACCCGGGACCGGCCACCGGGTGCGCCGCCCCGTCGCGAGGCTAGCACATGGGCGTCACGGCCCGCCGCGATCAGGCCATTTGGCCATTCCAGCCCGGAGCCCCTGCGGTAGTGTGTCGGAATGCGCATGCATCGCGGTTTTCTCGGCTGGGGAATCTTCCTGATCCTCGCCGGTTCGATCCCCCTGGCCGTTCGGGCGGGATATCTCTCCACCGACCAGCTACGAAACGTCGGCAGTCTCTGGCCGCTCATCCTGGTCGGGATCGGCGTCGGGCTGATCCTGTCGCGGACGCGCTACGGCTTCCTTGGCGGGTTCATCGTCGCCGCGACGTTCGGGGTGATCGTCGGTGGCTTGCTGGCGGGCGGCGTGACCGGGTTCGGGTCCGCCAGCTGTGGCCCGGGATCGGGCACGACCGCGTTCCCGGCCCGGGAGGGCCCGCTGACCGGACCCTCGGCGTCAGTCGAGCTCAACCTCAACTGTGGCGATCTCACGGTCGCCGTCGCGCCCGGGACCACCTGGCGCGTCCAGGGGACGGACCGCGATGGGACCGGCCCGAATCTCGACGCCGACAACAGCTCACTCCAGGTCCGCTCGCGAAACGGCGATGGCGCGCCGTTCGACTTCCTCGGCAAGCGTGAGACGTGGAACGTGACCCTTCCCGATGGCGTGGCGCTCAACACCAGGATGACCCTGAACGCGGGGTCGTCGACGCTGAACCTCGCGGGGGCAACCCTCAATGACCTCGAGGCCACCGTCAACGCCGGGTCCGCGACGATCGATCTTGGCTCGGTCCATCAGATCAACGACATCCAGATCAGCCTCAATGCGGGTTCGCTCGGCCTGACCCTTCCCAGCCTGTCCACGACGGGGTCGATCGACGTGAACGCGGGCTCCGTGCAGATCTGCGCCCCTCCCGGTGCGGGCCTGCGTCTCGAGACCCGCGAGAGCATCGTGTCGAGCTACGACTTCGAGGGCCACGGGCTCGTGAAGAACGGCTCGACCTGGGAAACGCCGGGCTTCGACTCCGCGCCGGTGAAGATCGCGCTGCGCACGAGCGCGGCCGCGGGTTCCGTCAGCCTCGACCCGAGCGGCGGCTGCGGTGACTGAACCGCTCCATCGGTCGCGCGACGATCGGATGCTGGCGGGGGTCGCCGGAGGTGTCGCCGAGACGCTCGACGTCGACCCATCGATCATCCGGATCCTGTGGGCGCTGCTGGCGATCCTGAGCGGCGGTGTCGCCTTCGTGGTCTACATCGTGATGGCGATCGTGGTCCCCGAAGAGCCCGAGGACCTCGGCGCGCCCACTGCGGTGCCAACCCCCGGCGAGGCAGGTGCCATCGCGGGCGATGCCATGTCCCCGCCACCACCGCCGCTACCGCCGGCGCCGGTGTGGCCAACCCGCGCCGCGGAGCGAGCCGCGCGGCGCGCCGCCAGGCGTGCCAGCCGCCGGGAAATGGTCGATTCGGGCAGTGCCGCCCTCATCTTCGGGGTCGTGCTGATCGTGATCGGCGGGCTCTTCCTTCTCCGCCAGCTCGTGCCCTGGTTCGAGTTCCACCTCTGGTGGCCAATCGCGATCGTGATCCTGGGCGTCATGCTGATCGCGGTCGCCGTGCGACCCAGCCGCCCGAGCCAGTAGCCACCGTCGACTCCGTCGCGCGAGGCTCGGTCCGTCCCGTACGATGCGGTCATGGGCACGTACGGTCCGTGGCTCCTGGTTCTCTCGGCCGCCGGGATCCTGAGCGGGCTCGTGCTCCTCGTTCGGGGGATGGGTGGCTACCGGTCGGCGCTCCAGGTCGGCGACACGTCCACCTCGACGATCAGCGCGGCGGCTGCGGGCGAGGTGCGCGTCAGCGGGGTCGTCGAGCCGGCTGAGCTGACCCTCGTGTCGCTCCTGCAGAGCGTCCCGTGCGTCTACTACCGGGCGTCGATCCGCGACGCCGGGGATCCCTCGTTGCCGGACGCTGCGCTCAGCGAGGAGCGCTCCGTCGGGTTCCGGGTCCGCGATACGAGCGGAAGCCTGCGGGTCTTCCCCCGCGGCGCGAGCGTCGACGCCCCACTCCGCTTCCATGAGGAAACCGGGCTGGCCGGCGATGAGCCGCCCGGCCTCGCCATCCGAAGCGGTGCCGCCAGCCGGACGGCCGAGATCGGTCGGGCTACGGCCGTCACCGATCTCCTGACCGTCCACGATCCGGGGTCGACCGACCAACCGGCATGGCGTCGCCTTCGCCAGGGAGGTGGCCGGCGGGAGTACCGCGAGGCGCGCCTCGAGCCGGGCGATACAGTGACGATCGTCGGGCGGGCACTGCCGTTCAGAGACCTCGACGATCCGGCGGGTTCCGACCTGGGGATGGACGGATCCGGGCTCGAGGTCGACCCGGAGGTCGCTGCGGACATCGCGGAAGCGCGCGCCGCGGGACGTCTTGCCGATGACGCCGAGGCGGCCTGGGGCAATGCCTCGATCCCGGGGTTCGGGATCGGCCGCCCGGTGGCGGAACCGCAACTCGACCCGGCGGCCCATCCGCTCCAGCTCGCCACTCCGGATGCCGCGGCCGCCGCCGAGCGCAGGTTCGAGATCGCGCCGGAGAGCCTGGTCATTGCCTCGTCCGGGGAGGTGCCCCTGCTGATCGCCTACGGGACGCCGGGCGCGGTCGTGGATCGTGGCCAAACCCGGTTCATGGTGGGCCTTCTGGGAGCCATCCTCGCGATCGCCTCAGTCGTGCTCCTGGCCGTCTCCCTGAGTGGAGGACCGGGCCTGTGAACGCCCTCGGGCTCGCGGCCGTGTTTGCCGTCGTCCTCCTCCTCGCGATCACGGGTTTCATCGTGCTAGCAAGCTACAACGCGATCGTGGCGCTTCGGCAACGGATCGACAAAGCCTGGGCGAACATCGACGTGGTCCTGAAGCAGCGCCACGATCAGCTGCCGAACCTGGTGGCCGCGGTTCGAGGGGTCATGACCTTCGAGCGAGATGTTCTCACCGAGGTGACCCGCGCTCGCGCCGCCTACTCCCCGACCGCGCCGATCCCGGACCAGGCGGTCACGGCGGCGGCGATGAGCTCGGCCGTTCGGTCGCTGTTTGCGGTCGTCGAGCGGTACCCGGATCTGAAGTCGCAGGGCAACGTCCAGGATCTCCAGGGCCAGATCGAGCGCCTCGAGGGGATGATCGCGGACCGTCGCGAGCTCTACAACGACCAGGTCTATCGATACAACACGGTGATCGCGCAGGTTCCGGGCGTCCTCCTCGCCTGGCCCCTGGGCTGGAAGCCCCGCCAGTTCTTCGCCGCCGATCCTGCCGACGTCGCGCGTCCCGACACGAGCCTCGGCGGGTCGTGACGGCGGTGCCGGGCGCGAGCGGGTCGGGCGAGCTCTGGCTCATCCGTCACGGAGAGACCGAGTGGGCTCGCCTTGGCCGGCACACCGGGCGCACCGACGTACCGCTGACGGACCTCGGGCGCGAGCAGGCGCGTGCCCTTGGCCGTCGAGTGGCCGGCCATGCCTTCGCGCTGGTCCTGACCAGCCCGCTGTCACGAGCTACGGAGACCGCCTCCCTGGCCGGATTTGGCGATGTGGCGTTGTCCGATCGGGACCTGATGGAGTGGGACTACGGCTCGCTCGAAGGCCTCCGGACCGACGAGATCCGCGCCGCATATCCCGGCTGGACGATCTGGCGTGGGCCGTGGCCGGGCGGTGAGACGATCGACGAGGTGGCGGCCCGCGCGGACCGCATCGTCGCGAGGGCTCGCGAGACCGGGGCCGGCCGAGACGTCCTCCTCATCGCTCACGGGCACCTGCTTCGAGTGCTCGCCGCGCGCTGGCTCGGCCTTCCGCCATCGTCGGGCGGGCTCTTCGCGTTGGGTACCGGTACGGTCTCCGTGCTGGGCTGGGAGCACGAAGCCCCGGTCGTCGAGATCTGGAACGAGCCCTCCGCCCCGACTTGACGGCCGGATGTGCCGTCGAGGTCGGCTTCGAACGGTGCCGGGCGAGTCGCGATCCGGTGGACTCGCGGTTACGACAGCGCCTCGAACCGGATGTCGTGGCTTCGGCAGTCGGCGGCCAGGAACTCGAGCAGCCTGGCCCCTTCGTCGAGAACCGCGGGACGATGCGAGGGCGGCATGGGCCGGAGCGGGATGATGACCAGCGTCGCCGTCTCACCGTCCCGGACGAGATGCCAGCCGCCGAACGTGAACCCGTCGACGAGCAGCGACCCCCCGGCGAAGACACGGTTAACCGCGTCGGCATCGCCGACCACCGTCCAGTTCCCCAGATCCCCGAAGATTCGCGTTCGATCCTTGTGGGACAGCGCGATGTTGTCGTAGGTAGGGAGGAATCGCGGTGGCGCGGGTGTTTCCGGATCGGGCAGCGGGGCCTCGGGCAGGTCGAACAACTCGCGGCCCTGTTCGTCACGGAACGTGCGCAGCTGCGGCCGTAGCCGCTCGACGACCGGGCCCAGCCGTGTCAACCAGGACCAGGTCTGGATGTCCATGACCGTCGCGGGGCCGAAGGCAGCGAGGTAGCGCATGACCATCGCATCGGGCGCGGTCTCCGCCCCAACCGATCGTCCGAGCCACGACTCGGCGGTCGCGAGGATCGGCTGGCCGCCGCGACCCCACAGCCCGCGCGGCGTGATCTGGACCAACGGCACGATCAGCCGGATCGCGTAGCCCAGCGAGGTCGCGTCACGTTCGGGCCATCGCTCCCTGAGGAGCCTGCCCAGCTCGTTGATGGTCCGCGGCTGCTCCTCGAGCAGGGCGAGACCCGCGGCCACGACGTCGTGCACGTCGAGGCCGGCGAGCTGTCGACCGAACGGGCTCCCCGTATGGAAGCCCCGCTCCGCGACCGGCTGCAGCACCGGACGCAGAGCGAGCCAGTCGTCGGCAGTCATGAGGTGGATGGTCGTTCGCATCATCGCCACCGCGCGAACGGCGCGACGCGTCTCGAGCAGCTCCGAGAGCTCCTCGGGGTGGAACCCTTCGATCCGACTCCAGAGGGCGATGTACGGGTCGTTCGGAACCTGGGCCTGCATCCCGACGAGATGCTCGACGACCGCTTCGGCTGGGAGGGCAACCCGACGCAGCAGGAACTGGCGCTCCAGAATCGCGCGGTTCAGGGCCCGCCGGCTGAGGAGCGGCGCGTCCTTCGCGAGTCGGCGGGTTCCCATCAGGCGGCGGTCGCCGCGACCGCGGCGTCAGGCGTCTTCGGTGGCATCGCCGGCGCCCGCACTCGACGCTGCGGTCTCGGCTCGCAACCTGCGGAGCGCGCCCTGGTCGAACCCACCGAAGCGCGGCAGGTCGGCGAGGCTTGCCGTCCGAGCCAGCCGCTCTGTCATCTTGCCCTGGACCAGCTGGCCGAATTCCGGCACGGCCATCAGGCTGCGGAGCGTCTCCGCCGGGACCTCGAGCAGGGTGCTGGCCTCTTCGGCGACGACATCGGCCGTGCGCGTGCCGCCGGTCAGCGCCGCGATCTCGCCGAAGATGTCGCCCGCGGTCATGGTCGACAGGGTCCGGTTCCCCTCTCCTTCGCGTGCGAGGCCCGCGACGGCCCGACCGCCCAGCAGGAAGAAGGCCGAATCGCTCGCGTCCCCGGCACGCACGATGGCAGTGCCGGCGGCCGCGTCGCGCACCCGGGCGTGGATCACGAGCGCCTCGCGGTCTCGCGGTGGCAGGCCGGCGAGCGACGGCACATAGCCGAGGAGCATCTCGAGATCGGCGACGCTCGCGGGTCGGCCATAGCCCATCCCGGGAGCGGTGCCGGCACCGCGCAGCAGGCCGATGGCCTTCCGCCATTCGGCCGCCGGTTGACCGAGTCCGGGCAGGACCGCGGTGATCAGGCCGGCCGCGATGACGACCGCCGAGCTTGCGAGGAACATGATTCGAACGTCGATGACATCGGCGAAGCCGGCCAGACCCATCCCGACCAGGAAGAGCACGGTCGAGATCACGCCCGATGTCGAGAAGACGCGGCCCCGCATTTCGCGTGGCGTGTGGCGTTGGTTGACGAGCCGTCCGGCCACGAATGACGGCGCGTTCAACGCGCCTGACAGGGAGATCAGCCCGATCGCCGCCCAGACCGACGACTGGAGGGCATAGAGCAGGCCGAAGCAACCCATCCCGGCCCAGCTGAGGACGAGCCATTGGCCCTCACGGAGGCGATCCGAGAACCGAGCCATCAGCAGGCTGCCAAAGACGAAGCCAATCGAGGTGAGGCCCTCCTGGATGCCGTATTCGAATTCGGTGGCATGGAGGGCGGTGATTGCGAACGGCAGCAGGAGCACGTTCTGGAGACCGAAGCAGACCAGGATCGGCGCCTTGATCAGGTTGAGGGAGCGCAGGATCGGCGTCCGGGCGATGAACTTCGCCCCGAAGCTGAGGTTCCGGATCATCTCCCGGACCGTTGTGAGCTCTTCGACGACGAGCGGAGCGACGCGGACGAGGCTGATCATGAACGCCGAGAAGAGGAACGTTCCGGAGTCGATCCAGAAGACGGCATCGATCGACTGCGACGACGCAAGCAGCCCGGCCAGCGCGAACCCCACCGCGGTCGAGCCGAACTGGGCGATCGCCATGATCGAGTTCGCCGCTCCGAGCTCCTCCTCCGAGGCGATCTCGGGTAGCACCGAGTCGTTGGCAGGGGCGAAGAACTGGGTGATCGAGGCGGAGAGCATGACCGCGGCGTAGAGCCAGATCACGTTGACGTGGACCAGGAAGGGAATGGTGAACACGACCGCGGCCCGCAGGAGATCGGCGGCGATCATGATCCGCTTGCGGTCGAAGCGGTCCACCACGACGCCGGCGATGAGTCCGAAAACCAGCGCCGGCACCGCCGTTGCCATGAGCATCAGGCCGACGCTGAGTGCCGAGCCCGTGAGCCGGTAGACGATGATCCCGGCGGCGAGGCTGGTGAGCGCATCCCCGATCGTCGAGACGAGCTGTGCGCTCCAGATGTACACGAACGCCCGCTTGCGCAGAACCGCGAATGGCGATGGCTGGATGGGCAGGGCCGCAGCGGTCACGGGGTCAGCCTCCATGGGTGCCATGCCACGATCTCCCGGGCGTTCGCAGATTGTGCCCGACCCACGGGGTCAACAAACGGCCGTCTGCGCGTGGGGATGTCTTCGTGAACGTGGGCCTGCGGGGCGCTCGACACCCGCTGGGCGCGGCGATCAGTTCCGCGGCGACCGTCGAAACAGGCGCCACACCCGGGTCCCGAGCCAGGCGGCGCCGAGGATCGCTGGAACCACCCAGCCCAGGCCACCCGGGTCGAACGGCCCGCTGCCCAGCCCGGTGACGCGGATCCGCACGAGCGGGAGGCCGCCGGCGATCGCCCGCAGCCCCTTGTCCGACGCTCGTCGCACGTCTCCGACGGTGGCTCGACCGATGACGCCCATGCTGGCCAGCAGTGCCCGCATGCCGCGGTTCCATTCGTCCGGATCGGTGACCTCCTCGGCGAACCCCGCGATTGCGATCGTGGGCAGGAGGACCTCCACGTGCGGATCGGCTTCGATATTCCGGAGCCACTGGGTCCGGCGCCCGAACCCGGCCGTGCAGTAGACCTGGCCGTCGAGGACGAGATAGCCGAGCGGCGCGTCTCGCCACAGCCCCGAGGTACGCCCCCGAGTCCGCAGCACCATCAACGACCCCGTGAACGGCGTGTTGAACAGCGGTCCGAGGCCGGCGCGCAGGAGCGGGACGGCGGCGTAGCGGTTCACGAGCAGGAAGCCCCGCTGCATCGCCGGCAGCATCCGGGTCATCGATGGCCCATACGGCAGGGCCGTATCGGGCCCTTCGAGCGCGGTCGTCATGCACGAACCCTGGCGCACGACGTGACCAGCGATCAAGTGCCAGAGGTCGCAAGATGTGCGCAACAGGCGCGATGGGCTCGAAGCGGATGCGCCGGCGGACGTCGCGCGGCGCCGAGCCGGCGCCCACGATCCGTCTGACGGACCTCAGCGCCGAGCCAGCTCCGTCGGCGACGCCAGGGCGCTGAGATCGTCGAGCGGCACCGTCGGGTCGACGAGTCGGTCGACGGCGACCATCTCCCTCGACCCGACGAGGGCCGCGATCGCATCGCTGACTTTCCAGACGTTCGCGTTCATGCCGGCCACGACGCGCCCGCCCTTGAGCCAGAAGGCGATGAACGTCCGACTGGCAGGCTCACCCCGGAACACCACCTGATCCCACGCCGGTGCGTGGCCGGCGTATTCCATGCCGAGGTCGTACTGGTCGGAGTAGAGGTACGGGATCCGCAGGTAGGGTTCGGCCAGGCCGAGCATGTTCCGCGCGGCCGCCCGGCCCTGGCGTCGGGCGTTGTCCCAGTGCTCGAGGCGAAGGCGGGACCGGAGCAGCGGATGCCATGCCCCGGCGACGTCTCCTGCCGCGAAGATTCCGGGCGCCCTCGTCTCGAGGTGCTCGTCGACGAGGATCCCGTCGCGGACCGCCAGCCCCGCGGCGGCGGCGAGCTGCGTTCGCGGCTGCGCACCGGCACCGACCACGACGAGATCGCCCTCGATCCGCGTGCCGTCGGACGTCTCAACGGCCTCGACCGCACTGCGGCCAAGGAATGCCGCAGCGCGCTGGTTCATGACCAGCTCGACCCCACGCTCGGCGTGCAGGTCCCGGTAGACGGTCCCGACCTCGGCGCCGAGCACGCGCTCGAGGGGGACGGAGCCGCTGGCGATCATCGCGACGGGGAGTCCGAGCTGACGAATTGACGCAGCCACCTCGGAGCCGATCCAGCCACCACCGATCACGACCACGCGGTGTGCCGCGGTGGCCGCGTCTCGGATCGCATCGGCATCCTCGAGGGTTCGCAGGTAGTGCACACCGGCGAGGTCGCTCCCCGGGATCTCCAGTCGTCGCGGCGTGGCGCCGGTGGCGATCAGCAGCCGATCGAAGGCCACGCGCGATCCGTCGTCGAGCACGACCTCCCGCGTCGCCGGATCGAGGGCGCGGACGGGCGTCGACAGGTGCAGCTCGACCCGCTGCTCGGCATACCACGCCTCGGGATGGACGAACACCTTGTCGAGCCCGCCCTCACCGCGCAGGTACTCCTTGGAGAGCGGCGGCCGCAGGTACGGCGGCTGCGACTCCTCACCGAACATCGCGATCCGACCGTCGTAGCCCTCCTTGCGCAGCGCTTCGGCCGCCTTCACGCCCGTGAGGCTCGCGCCCGCGATGAGGATCGTTCCGATGGCAGTCATGCTCGTTCTCCAATGCGCCGAGATGGTGCGGTCAAGCCATAGCGAAGGAACAGGTGATCGCCGGCGTCGGGAGACGCGTCGTCCAACCGCGCTGAACGGGTCAGGCATTCTGGGTGAAGCCGTGCACGACCTTTCATCGAGCTAGGCGCCCAACGCGAGTGGGCCGGTCAGCACGATCGTGGCCGCGAGCAGGAGCAGGAGCAGGCCCACCCCGAAGGCCGCTCGCTGGCCGTGCCGACCGGTCGCCTCGTAGACCATGAGCGCGGTCAGCGCGACCATCCACCACAGGTTGGCAAAGCCCTCGGCAAACATGAGGAGCATGAGCGCCCAGGAGCTCCCGAGACAGGCCAGGCTGTGGTCGACGCCGAGCCGCACGGAACCACCTAGCGGTGGCGCGTCGGCCGGCATCAGCCCGGCTGGGTGGCGGCATGCGTCCAGACTGCTCCGCTTGAGAGGCACGATCTGGTACGCACCGGCGAGGGTCACCACTCCTGCTTCGATCAGCCACGGCCGCGCGGCCAGCCAGGGCGTTGCGTCGACCACATGATGCAGGATGAAGTCGCCCGTGAAGGCGAGCATCCCGAAGGCCGTCCAGATCAGCGCATACGACCCGAGATAGGCCAGCTGAGCTCGTCGCGGCCGAGCCAGCCGGGCGACCCGAGCGTTGAACGCGCCGATGCTCGGCAGGCTGGCCGGCAGCATCATGGCTGCGAGCATCACCTGCCAGGTGGCGATGAAGAGCGGGATGGCGATCCACAGCGGCGGGCCACCCTCGATCAGTGCGTGGTGATGGAGCACGGCGGCATTGCCCGTGAATTGGGCGACGACGGCCGTGAGCCAGGCTCCGGCGATGGCCACCTGCAGCAGCGGAATCCGCCAGCGGGGCGCAGGGCCCGCGGTGACGAGTGCGCGGCTCCGGCCCCGAAGCCTGCCCCCGATCGAGTCCACGGTTCGACTCGGCTCAGACGAAGTCGAGGCTGCAACCGAATGGACGGGTCGTCGCGAGTCGGACGTCCCGCCCGGCGAGCAGGTCGTCGAGGGCGTTCCGCAGATCGTGACTTGTTACGTTCGCATCGATCCGGGAGTTGTCGAATCGTCCCTCGTAGCGGAGACGTCGCTCGCGGTCGAGAACGAAGACGTGGAAGGTGCAAGTGACGCCGTACCGGCGAGCGAGGCGCTGGCCGTCGTCGACCAGGTATGGGAATGCGTACCCGTCCTCGTCCGCACGCTCGATCATTCGCGGATAGCTCTCGTCCGGGTACAGATGGGGATCGTTCGAGTTGATCGCCACGAGCTGGACGCCCCGCGGGCCGTACTCGCGCTGTAGCCCGTTCATCCGTTGCCCGTAGGCCTTGGCCGTCGGGCAACGGTTCGACGAGAAGATCAGCACCAGCACGTCCGGCTCGGCGAAGGCCGAGAAGCCGTACTGTCGGTCATCGGTGCCCAACAGACCCTCGAAGGCGGGACCTGGGGCTCCGATCGGGAGGGTCGCCCGTTCGGGCGACGCCTCCACGATGTCCAGAGATGTCACCCGGCTGCCGTGCCTGCGAACCGATCCGGAAACTGCGCGACGATCCCGTCGTGGAGCGCGTCGGCGAGCACCATGATCTCGGTGAAGATGTCGTCGAACGCCTTGACATCGGCTGCCCAGTCACCCGTGATCCGAGCAACGGCTTCGTCCTTGGTCAGCTTGAGGTGGAGGGCGAGCAGGTCGAGCACGTCCTTCTCGGGCCAGTTCGGGTTGGCTCCGGCGAGGAGCGCGGCGATCTCGCCGATGTTGGCGGTCCAGCGCGCGTCGTGCGTCGCGAAGGCCGCCTGGTCGCCCGACTTGGCGGCTGCAACGAGGTCGACCGCGATCATGATGTGCTGCTTGAGCAAGTCGGTCAGCGCGTCGCCGGCCCCTTGCCCATAGTAGCCGGCGATCGCGGAGCCGATGTCCTCCTGGTTCCGTAGCAGCCGGCCCGCGGCCGCATCGGCATCGGGTGTCCCGGCCACCGCGGCGACGATGTACTCCCTGGTCCAGATCACGTGATCGGACCAAAGCTTGCGGAGCGCGAGTCGGACCGGTTCCTGTGACGTTGCCATGGCACCTCTCCTTCGACCTGTCGGCCGCCTGCTCTATTAGAAACGGATGCTATCGTTACAAAAGGTGATCTGGCTGTCAAGTGTATTCATAGTGCATCTTTCTGCTAGAGTGCCCGCATGACGAATCCCCAGGATGGCCTCGACCCTGTCCAGGCGATCGCCCAACTCGATGAGCCGAACCGCCGGCGCCTCTACGACCTCGTGGTTGGCAGCGGCGAGCCGGTCGGCCGAGACGAGGCCGCCGGCTCACTGCGTATCAGCCGAGAGCTCGCGGCCTTTCACCTCGATCGACTCGTCGAGGCGGGCCTGCTCGAGACGGAGTTCCGTCGTCGCGGTGGCCGGACGGGCCCGGGTGCAGGCCGTCCGGCCAAGTTCTATCGACGCGCGCGCCGGGAGGTCACGATTTCCCTCCCGCCCCGCACCTACGACGCCGCGGCGGACGTCATGGCCAGTGCCTTCGAACGGCTGGCCGGAACCCCTGCGAACGATGCCCTGACCGCCGTCGCCCACGAACGTGGTGTCGCCGCCGGCAAGGAGGCACGCCGCAAGGCCAGCCCACGGCCCGGACGTCGTCGCCTGGAGGCACGACTCCTGGACGTCCTGGGAGCTGCCGGCTATGAGCCCGAGGTCGACCGTTCGAGCGGAACGGTCACCCTTCGCAATTGCCCGTTCGATTCGCTCGCCGCCAATCATCGTGCGTTGACATGCGGCATGAACCTCGCCTGGGCGCAGGGCCTCGTTGGCGGCCTCGGGGATTCGAACGTGGCTGTGGAGTTGGCGCCCGAAGCCGGTCGGTGCTGCGTCCTGGTTCACACGGCTCCGGGCGTGGTCTCGAAGGCGACCGGCGTGGCACCCGGACGCACCTCGACCTGAAGCCCTTCGTGCGGTAACCGGGTCGGCTGCACACCCGGCGCACGTGACAGGTGCGATTTGTGACACTTGTCACACGCAACAGGCGTTACGGCACTGTCCCGGGCATGCCCGGCGCCGTGTAATTCGACGGATCCGCAGAGATCGCGCCAGGGACGTGTACGCACGCCTGCGAGGTGGCTCGTCCGGCGGATCCGCAGCCCGCGTTTGTCCGTGCCCCAGCCACCCGCCGTGGTGTGACGAGAGACGCGCGCCGGCCGTGCCCGGCGCTCGATGGCTCTCAGGTGCCCTGACGCGCGCCCGGAGGGCTCGCCATGAACTCGATCATCCGCGCCGAGACGCTCACCAAGTACTACGGATCGCATCGCGGGATCGTCGACATCGATCTCGAGGTGCAACAGGGGGAGATCTTCGGCTTCCTCGGCCCCAACGGTGCGGGCAAGACGACGACGATCCGGATCCTGCTGGACCTTATTCGCCCGACGAGTGGTCGTGCGTTCGTGTTCGGTGTCGAGACGAGCGCCGACCCGCCCGCCATCCACCGCCGGGTCGGGTACCTGCCCGGCGAGTTCGCCCTGTTCGACCGGCTGACGGGTGGGCAGACGATCGAGTACTTCGCCAACCTCCGCGGCGGCGTGGACCCGCTCTACCAGGCCGACCTGATCGCCCGCTTCGATCTCGATCCATCGAGGCGGTTCAAGGAGTATTCGCGCGGCAACAAGCAGAAGGTCGGGCTGGTGATCGCGCTCCAGCACCAGCCTGAGCTGCTCGTGCTGGACGAGCCCACGGCCGGCCTGGACCCATTGGTCCAGCAGACGTTCTTCGAGCTTCTTCGCGAAATGGTCGCCGAGGGGCGCACGGCGTTTCTCTCCTCGCACATCCTCGGTGAGGTCGAAAAGACGTGTGACCGAGTGGCCATCATCCGCGAGGGACGGCTGGTCATGGTCGACCGGGTCGAGGCCCTCCGCGATCTGTCGCATCACCAGGTCGAGCTGCGGTTCGCGGACGCAGTCGAGCCCGCCGAGTTCCGTGCCCTGCCGGGCGTCAGCGACGTCGTCGCCGAGGATCACCTCCTGCGCATGCGGGTGACCGGTTCCATGGCGCCGGTCGTCCAGGTGGCCGCCCGCCACGACCTGCTCGACTTCTCGAGCCGCGAGCCGAGCCTGGAAGACACCTTCCTGGCCCAGTACGGCCGCGAGGCCGTCGAGGTGAACAACCATGGCCGTTGAGATCGGGCGCCGGCCGCTCCCGGCGATCGCGCCACACGTCCCACTGCTCCGACGGCTGTACGGCTTCGGCAGCGTCTTCGGGAAGACCGTCCGCGACTCGCGACTCGGCTTGTTCACGATCGCCGCCCTGCTCGGCGGCATCATCCTGGCCGGCGGCGCGACGATGGCGTCCACGTACGGCACGCTCGAGACGAGGCACGAGCTCGCCACGCTGTCGGCCACCCTGCCGCCCGTCCTGCGAGGGCTCTACGGCGACCCGGTCAACGTCGACACGCTTGGCGGCTTCATCTCGTGGCACTACGGCGCGTACTTCGCGCTCCTCGCCGGGCTGTGGTCGATCCTCGCCCTGTCGTCCACGCTGGCCGGCGAGGCGCGCCGTGGCAGCCTCGAGTTCGCCCTGGCCACGCCGATCACCAGGCGCGTCATTGCGCTCGAGAAGCTGGCCGGCCACCTCGCGGCCCTGGTCGTGGCGGTAATCCTCATCGCCCTTGCGACCTGGATCACTGGCGCCGGTTTCGCGAAGCTGCCCGGCGACGGCATCCCAGCCGAAGCGGCGATCGGCTTCGCCATCGGACTCGGCGCCAAGGCGCTGGTCGCCGGATCGGTCGCGTTCGCCCTGGCGGGTCTCGTCGGACGCGGCGCGGCCGCCGGGCTGGCCGGCGCGATCATGGTCGCCGGCTACTTGCTCAATAGCTACCGCGCGCTCGTTCCGGCGTTCGACGTGCCGGCCAACCTGACCTGGTTCGCGTGGACCCGTGACCATCTGCCGCTCGCCGGCCAGGTCGACTGGCCGGGCGTCGGGCTCGTCCTGCTTGTGTCGGTCGGCCTCCTCGCCGTCGGCGTCGAGTCGTTCGCGCGACGCGACGTCGGCGTGACGAGCACCATCCGGACACCCAGCTTCCCGAGGGCCTTGCTCGGCATCGGCGGTCCGGCCCGGCGTTCGTTTGGCGATCTGCTGCCGTCGGCCCTCGCGTGGGGCATCGGCCTGGGGCTGTACGGCTTCGTCATGGCCGTCTCGAGCCGCGTGTTCACCGACGAGCTGACCAGGTCGCCCGGCCTGCTGGAGGCGGTACGGAACATGGTCCCCGGGGTCGACATGACCACGACGGCCGGGTTCCTGCAGCTGGCATTCGTGGACCTGGGGCTGGTCCTCGCGGCGCTTGCGGCTGCCACGTTCGTGGCCGGCCGGTCCTCGGACGAGACGGGTGGACGCCTCGAGCTCATCCTCAGCACACCCCTCACCCGCGACCGCTGGGCGATCGCAAGCGGAGTCGGGGTATGGCTGGCGATCGCCACCACGATCGTCATGCTCGCGGCCTCGGTCGGGATCGGCGTGGCCGTCGCCGGCAGCGATCCCTGGCAGCCGATGGTCGGCGCGGTCGCCCTCGCCCTGTACGGTGCGGCGATGGCCGGCGTCGGGGTGGCGGTCGGAGGCCTGACCCGATCGTCGCTTGCCGCGCCGGCGGTCGTCGTCGTCGGGATCGGGACATTCCTCGTGGACTTCCTGGCACAGGCGTTGAAGCTGCCCGACTGGGTCCGGCAACTCGCGCTGAGCTCGCACATGGGCCAGCCGATGGTCGGGACCTGGGATGCGGCAGGCGTCGTGGCCTGCCTGGTCCTGGCGATCGGTGGCCTCGCCCTCGGCGCGTGGGGCATGCGCCAACGCGACGTCAGCGCTTGACCGTGGCCACCACCGAGCCCAGTCTCATGGCCGAGGCGTCCGGCATGCCGACGCCTCGGCCGCCAACACCGACCTGACGCATCGGTCGCGACAGCAACAGAGGACCTCGACGCCACATGCAGCACTGGCTCCTCCTGATCTACCGGATCCAGGCCGGCTCGTCCAGCCGCAGGACGTACGTCTGGCGGCAGCTCCGCCAGCTCGGCGCGGTCTACCTGCAGCAGGCCGTGGCGGTGCTGCCCGATCGGCCCGAGCTGCGCGCCGGCCTCGACCAGCTCGGGGGGCGCATCCGCACTGGCGGCGGGGAGGTATCGCTCCTCGAGACGACCTCACCGTCGGCCGCCTGGGAGGAGGAACTGGTCGCCCGCTTCAACCTCGCCCGGAACGCCGAGTACGACGAGATCATCGAGAGCGTCGAGCGATTCGAGGACGAGATCCGGCGAGAGACACGCAAGAAGCGGTTCATGTTCGCCGAGCTCGAAGAGAGCGAGACCGACTGGGAGAAGCTACGGCGCTGGTTCGCCCGGCTGACCGATCGCGACTTCTTCGGAGCGACCGGACGAGCCGGCGCGGAGGAGACGCTGAATCGCGGCCGAGGGCTCCTCGACGAGTTCACCGCCGAGGTCTACCGGCACGAGGGCCTCGACGCGGACGCGCCGGCCGACATCTCGCGACGCTGAGCCGACCCTCCAGACCGACGGCCGGACGGCGTCTCTCCGACCGTCAATGGCCCGGGCTTACGTCCGTCCGGGCAGCGAGGTGACTCGCTGGTCGCTGTAACCGTGCTCGGCGATCTCGGCGGCGCGAGCACGGTAGGCCTCGGCGGTCGGCGGCGTCTTCGCGCGAAACCCTTCGACCATCCGGTTGTACATCGAGAACGCGGCCGCGATGAGCACGGCGAGCTGGACGTCGGCATCGGTCGCGCCTGCGGCCGTGGCCGTCGCGACATCGGCCGCGGTCAGGTCGCGAGGCTCGCGCCGGACGGTTCGCGCGATGTGCAGCAGCGCCTGCATCCTGGCGTCGAAGCCCTCGGACGACCCGAGCTTGACCTCGTCCACGAGCGGCAGGAGCTCGATGGAGCCGCTTCGCTCGAGGACGGCGCTTGCGAACGCCCCGTGCGAGTCCATGCAGTAGAAGCAGTCGTTTGCCGCCGACACGGCCGTCGCGAGCATCTCGCGCTCGCCGCGACGGAGCGTGGCGCCCGGGAAGTCGTTGACGAGCAGCTCGTCGGCGAGACCGCGCAGGTGGACGCCCAGACCGGGCGTCAAGCGGATCGCGGCGAGGATCCCGGGCACGTCGGGCAGGCCGCCGACGATGGGCTCTTGCTGCGAGCGCAGGAGGCGCTCGTCGTCGCGTGCCATATGCATTCCTCTCCAGTCTCTCCAGGTGGGAGTCCGCCGGGGGTATCACGTCAGGTGCGTATCCTACGGGACCGTCATGCCTGCACAATCCCACTCCTCCGACGATCGGCGCCATCGGCCCCGGGCGTGCTTCGCCTCGAGCGATCGTTGCCCGTCATGACTGCCCGGACGCTGACAGTCGGCGGTGGCACCTATCCGCTGATCCTGCCGAACATCCGCGATCCGCGCCTGCATGTCGCGGCGGTCATCATCACGATCCACGTCCTCGGGCAGGTCGGATTGCACTTCCAGGTCAGCGTGCCGCAGATCCTGGCGGCGATCCTGACCTGCGCGGTCCTCGAAGTCGCGCTGACATTTCGCCAGTCCAGGGCGTTCGTGTGGCCTGCCAGCGCGATGCTGACCGGCAGTGGCGTCGCCCTGATCCTTCGCGTCGTCGGAACGCCGCTCGACGACCACTGGACCACCTACGCCTGGTACGTGTACGCGTCCGTCGCCGGGCTGTCCCTGCTGTCGAAGTACGCGATCCGCTATCGCGGGTCGCACGTCTTCAACCCGTCCAACATCGGCCTGGTCGTCGCTTTCATCGTGCTCGGCACCTCGCGCGTCGAGCCGCTTGACTTCTGGTGGGCCCCGCTCAACGCGTGGATGATCGCGGCCTACGCCGTGATCCTCGTCGGGGGCCTGCTGATCACGAGGCGCCTGCACCTGCTCTCGCTCGCGGCGACCTTCTGGGTCGCCCTTGCAGCCGGGGCCGGGCTCCTCGCTGGCTCGGGACACTGCATGACCGCAAGCTGGGCGTTCGCACCCGTGTGCGGGTTCGACTTCTGGCGCGTGATTGTCGTCTCGCCCGAGGTCATGATCTTCCTGTTCTTCATGATCACGGATCCGAAGACCATGCCCGCGGGTCGCGTCGGACGCGTCGCAGCCGGCCTCCTCGTCGCCGTGATCAGCACGCTCTTCATGGCGCCGCAGACCGACGAGTTCGGCACGAAGGTCGGGCTGCTTGCGGGCCTGGTCGTCGTCTGTGCGGCCCGTCCCATCCTCGATCGGTTCGTTCCGGAACCGCATTCCGCCGCGGACGACCTTCGCCGGTTCGCCACCCGACTCGCGACCGGCGACGATCGCACTGCCGGGATCGCCCGGGGCGCCGCCCGGATCGGCCTGGCAGGCTTCCTGGTGCTCGGGGTGGGTGCGGGCATCGTCGCCGCTGGAGCGCCGGCTCGCGGGGTCGTCGTCCCGGACACGACCGAGGTGCTGAACCGGCGGCTGACCGCCGTCGACCCGGCCACGCTACCCGCCATCACCGTGGGCCAGGACGTCATCGACTTCGACCCCCTGCTCGCCGGACCCGGGATGCAGGACGTGGTGGTGACGCTGGCCCAGAACCTCGAGCTCGAGAACCAGGCGCTGCTCCGCCGCGACGAGACCCTCCTTCCGGCCGTCGATCACGGTGACCGGCTCATCGAGATGCAGGATCGCCTGCGGGCCGCCGCGGCGACAGGGACCACCGTCATCGTCCGCTACACGTTCGATGCGCTGGACGTGTCGCTCTTGCGGCCCTTCGGACGCCAGGACGGCCTGAGCCTGGGCATGGCCGCCCGGGGGACGATGACCAAGGAGACGTATGACGCGACCGGGACCCTGCAGGCGCGGGAGTCGTCACCGTTCAGGGTGACGTTCGCGATGCGCCGGGCGACCGGCGCGCGGTGGCTCGACGTCGCGGTCCTGCCGGCGAAGGCCGGCGGCTGACAGCCGGCCATCTGGGTGGGCGAACCACGATCACGCCGTGGCAGTCGATCCGTCGCCCTTGAGGCGGCGCCAGCCGCCGGCTCGGTTGTTCGCGATGATCTGCCTGAACATCGCGGTCAAGGCACGCTCGTTGATCTTCTCGTCCCTGCGGAAGGCGACCGTCCGGGCGGTCTTGTTGTCGTGCCCCGCCGTGATGATGCCCTC
Source organism: Candidatus Limnocylindria bacterium (assembly GCA_041484785.1). Lineage (GTDB taxonomy): Bacteria > Chloroflexota > Limnocylindria > Limnocylindrales > CSP1-4 > SPCO01. The sequence continues at coordinate 1,201 of JBGPIH010000012.1, read as the reverse complement.
GGGATCTGGAACGATCGCACCGTCGTAGAGGAAGACGTTGACGTGGTCCCTGGCGGCAAGCAACGCGCAGATGTTGCCGTCCAGGACGAAGTAGGGCTGGACCCTTCGTTTGATCGTTTCTCCGACATCGGGGTCCGCCCCATGCACGAGATCCCGGACCTGGCGGCAAATGTCTCGCTGCCAGCCCGGGAGCCCGTCCATGTAGGCGTCGATCCGGGGATCCTTGATATACGGCATGGACGCCGCCTCCCTGTTCGGACACCGACCTCAATCTTCGTGGGACGACGCAAGCCCGGGTGGTCGAGTGGCAGAACGCGAGGAAGCCGGCCCGCGGTGGCCCGCGTCCTGCCGAGGATGGGCGGATGAACTCGAATGTCTCTCGCTCGTTCGGGGTCCTCGTTCTCTTTCTCGCCGCCGCCTGCGGAGGCTCTCCCGCTCCGCTCAACCGCCGTCAGCACCGCCAAGCCAGGCACAACAGCCCCCAACACGCAGAGAGCGCCTCACGATCCCGGCATCGTGCTGCCGATGGCGCGCTCTGTTCGCTGAACGGTGGCTGACGATCAGCTCTTCGAGCCCGCCAACCCAGCGAGGATCGCTTCGATCTTCGTCAATCGGGCAAGGATCTCCGCATCTTTCTTGTCGGCGTCCTCGGCTTCATCGGCGGCGTGCTCGAGCGTCGCCCGATCGCGCACCGCGGACTGGTTGCTCGCGAGGAGGATCAGCGGCGCGGCATACGCCGCCTGAGTGCTGAAGGCGAGGTTGAGGAAGATGAACGGATACGGGTCGAAGTTGAAGAGAAGGTAGATGTTGCCGGCGACCCAGAACGCGACGATGACCGTCTGGAGGATGATGAAGCGCCAGCTACCCATGAATCCGGTCACCGCGTTGGCAATCCGAACGCCAAGGGGCGCGTTTGCGTGGAGGGCGACGTTCACCGGGTGGCGCAGTTCCGTCACCGTGGTGCGATAGCTCTGCATCAAGTACCTCCTGGCTGACCTGGGCACCCCTACCGGGATCGTACAGGCACACGTCGATGCATTGGCCGGCCGACGGGAGCTCGGCCGGCCGTTCTTCGAAAGACAGCGGGAGTACCCCCAAGGGGCCTTGGGGACCCGCCCGCCGTCTGATGACGCCAGCTTGGCGTGGTACGTCGCGTGAGCCGCCAGCCCGGAGGAGACTCGAGGAGCACCTCCTCGCTCCG
>JBGPIH010000011.1:0-33756 GCA_041484785.1 Candidatus Limnocylindria bacterium | reverse complement strand
GCACTCGATGTTGCACTGGAGCCAGGACGCGTCCACAGGTTGGACGAGGAATTCCGTGGGCTGGTCGATGGCCAAGCGGGCGTGCCTTTCCCTGATGCTCGTGGACGGGCCGGGGACGGACGATCGGAGGTGGCGCCGACTCGCGGAATCTACCATCGGTCCCCCGCTCCGTGCACGATCGGCGATGCCGGGGAGGCGGATGGGCGACGAACCGGCCGCCGTCGCGGCCCGCGGTCCAGTCCGATGTTGACGATGCCACGGCGCGCAGCTACGCTTTGGACCATCATCGTCGCGTCCACGGAGGGCAACGAGCCGGAGATGCGGGCCGCGTGACCGTCAGTGAGTTCACCTTCCTGGCCCTCGGCCTCGTCCTCGGCGTGGCCAGCGGCATCGCCCTCATCGAGATCATCCGGGCCCGGCCCCCAGCACGCCGCGAGGTCCGATTGACCGTCGCGCAGGACGCGATCCCCCGCCGGCGCCCGGCGACATTGGCCGACGACGCCTTCATCGCGGTCGGGCCGGAACCCGCCCGGGGTGGACCGGCGGATCGGCGAGAGGCGGACAGCGCGACCCCACTCCGCACCCCGGATCGTCGAACGAACGTTCAGTCCGGGCAGCGGGCGCCGAGCTCCCAAGGAGCCCCAGTTGCCGGGGCGATCCACGTCCAGCCAGATCCCGGCCCCGTCTTCAAGCTTCAACCGCGGGACCCGGCCGGCACGTCCGGACCGCGTGCCGCATGGGTCGGGATCCCCGTCTCTTCTGGCGACGATCCGGCGCTCGTCGCCCTGCGTGCGAGCAACGCCACGGCGATGGCCCGGACTGGGGTCGCCGCGGCACCGGTCGTCACGCGAACGGCGGTTGCGCTCCTGGAGCCCGACGCTCCAGCCCCTCCAGACGCGAGCCCCGCAGCCGCCGGCACGGAGCGCTGCGCCGAAGAGCGACGCGTGGCCGCCGAGCGATGCGAGCTGGCGACACGCTCCCAGGCTCGAGCCGACGAGGCGGCCGCTGCGCTGCGCGTCGCCCAGCGGTCGTATGACAGCCACGAAGCGGCGGCGGACGAGGCCGCGGCGCATGCCGATCCGAGAGCCGCCCGCGCCGCGAAGGAAGAGGCCCAACGGGCCTTCCGGTCAGCGACAGCCGAGGCGGCGAGTCCCGAGGCGGTCGAAGGCGCGGCACGGGACTGGCTGCATCTGATCAACCAGATCAATGCCCAGGCGCGAGAGGCCGCGAGCCTGGTAACCCGCGAGCAAGCCGCCGCCGCCGCGATCGGGGCAAGCCTCGAGCGGCTGAGCCTCGAGGCCGACGCCGCCCGGATCAGCGCCGAGACGGCCGAGGCGGCATGCGTCGCGGCCCGAGTCGCCGTGGCCGAATGCGACGAGCGGCTGGCGATCGATCCCGGCGCGTTCCTGCTGCCGCCCGCCCCACCCGTGCCGGCGGCCGCCGCCACCGCCGAGCGGAGCGAGGGCGACGAACGGCTCGAGATCGCGATCGAAGCCGGAGCCGTCCCGCGGATCTTCCGGCTGCTTCGCGGCGATCGCATGGCCATGTCCACGCTCGTCGGGGCCCTGGCCGCCGACGACCCCGACCAGGCCCCGCACTGGCTTCAGCTCCTCACGGCGCTCGTCGATGCCATCCTGGCCGACGCGATCGATGCGGCTGCCCTCGAGTTCCCGGCCGACGATCCCTTCTGGGGCACGTTCAGCCGGGCCCAGGCCCGGGACATCGTCGGCGCCCTCGGATCGCTCGGGTACCGGTTCGACGGGCGCGGCGGGTGGGTGGACGAGCGGATCCCCTCGCAGCGCGACCTGTCACTCGCCATGGGTTACGCCGGGCTCGACCCGATGCGCATGCGGCACTGGCCGGACGAGGCCGCCGGCCAGGAGCTGTTCAGCGAGGTGCGCGTCGCCGCGGACGAATACCTCGCGAGCAATGCCGGGGACCTGACGCTTGGGGAGATGGTGACCATGCTCGGCCGGCGGGCCGATGCCCTAGCCGATCTCTGGAATCAGTGGGGCACGATCCGACCGCTCCTGCTGCAGGAGGCCTGAACGGCGTTCAGCCCGGGCCTTCGTCCTCGTCGTCGTCGATGATCACGAGGCGGAGCCCCTCGGCGGCTTCCGCATGGATCCGTTCGCCCTCCTCGGCGGCCCAGGCCCTGATCCGGGTCGCAAGCCCGTCGGGATCGTGGATCTGGCTGGCGTGGGCGCGCAGCGCGTCGAGCTTGCGCTGGAGCGTGGCTGAGACGTCGACCCAGGTGTCGGCGCGGTCCGACCAGAACAGGTAAAGGCGGCGGACTCGGTGCGCCGCCAGGCCGGACCGGGCGAGCGAGGGGAAGGCCATCGGATTGCGCGCGGCCGGATAGACGGCATCGACGGCAGCGATCCCGGCCGCCCGGTGGTCCGTATGGTTGATCCCGCCGCCCTTGTAGAAGAGCGTGTCGGGGTCGGTGGCGAAGACGGCGTCCGGCCGGAACGTCCGGATCTCCCGGACGAGCTGCTCGCGCAGCGGCAGGTCGTTCGCCAGCGCTCCGTCCGGCTGGTGGAGGAACGTGACACCGGCATAGCCGACGATCGCCGCGGCGGAGCGCTGCTCGGTCTCGCGCAGCGCCGTGAGGACGAGCGGGTCGGCGTCGGGGTCCTCGCCCCCCTGGTCACCACTCGTGCAGCAGACCAGCCAGCCCTCCGATCCGGCATCGATCCAGCGTGCCGCTGTCCCGGCCGGCCCGAATTCGGCATCGTCGGGATGGGCCGCGATGACCATGAAGCGCTCCGGGCGCCAGGCGTGGTCGACCGGCTCGGCGGAGTCGTTCATCGAGGGGATGAGCTCCGGTCACGGGTCATGCGCCCGCGTTGCACCGGCCATGCGCGGGCAGTACCCTTTCGCCCGAGGCTTCGCTCGTCTCCCCCCACGAGCGAAGCCTCCACCGTGTCGCCGATCACCCGGCTGCGACAGTCAGCTCGTCCAGGGCGGCCAGGACCTCCGCGGCGTGGCCGGCCGCCTTGACCTTGGGCCAGACTCGGGCGATCCGTCCGTCGGGTGCGATCAGGAACGTCGAGCGGGCGATTCCCCAGTACACCCGGCCGTAGTTCTTCTTCTCGACCCACGCGCCGTAGGTGTCGGCCACCTCGTGGCGCTCGTCGGCAAGAAGGGTGAAGGGAAGCTGGAACTTCTCGCGGAAGGCCCGCTTGCTGGCGAGGCCCTGCGGGCTCACGCCCCAGACGTCGGCCCCGCGCTCGCGGACGATGTCGATCCGGTCCCGGAAATCGCACGCCTCGGTCGTGCAGCCCGGGGTGTCGTCCTCCGGATAGAAGTACAGGATGGTCCAGCGGCCGCGCCGATCGGACAGGTGATGGACGGTTCCGGTCTCATCCGGCAGGGCGATCTCGGGCGCAGGATCGCCAACGACGGGCATGCTCATGCCCCAAGCCTAGCAGGGGATTCCACGATCAGCAGCAGCCCGCCTCGAACCTCGACGCTCGATTCCGGGGCGGCGCGCACGTTGGACAGGCCGCGCGCCTGACCTTCCGGCAACGGCTCGTCGACCAGCGGGTAGGCCAGCCCGGCCGTCGTCACGCCGATCACGCCGGGCCCCTGCGGCAGGAGTGACACGACATCCCCCGGGCGACCGATCAATGCCCGGCGGACCGGCGTGCCGCCCGGTCCGGGAGCCCGAATGAGCGAGATGCGCGAACGGGCATCGAGGAGGACCGCCGGTCGCGAGGCGAGCTCCGGCAAGGCAAGGAGTCCCACGTTCGCGAGTGCATGGTCGACGCGCGCGCCTCCCAGCGCTCCGACGATGGTGAGGCCCGTCGCACCTCGGCGCAGGGCGGCACGGACCGCCAGCTCGGTGTCCGATTCATCCTTGTCCGGGCGGCTCCGTTCGAGCGGCACGCCCCGAGCCGCGAGCGCCGCCAGCGCGTCGCCGTCGATCGAGTCGCCGTCGCCGACCCAGGCGTCGATCGACACCCCGAGGGCCTCGGCATGACGGGCGCCACCGTCGGCCGCGATCACCAGCTCGATGCCGCGGTCCCAGCCCGGCCACGCGGCATCGAGCTCGGACCGGCTTGGCGCGTCGCCGTCGGCAAGAATCAGGGCCTGCATCGTGGCGGCGATCCTACCCCGCGCCGGTTCGGCACGGGCAACCCGATGCTAGACTCCGGTCGTGCCCGACGCCCCCGTCCATCCCGCGATCCAGCGCGTCCTCGACGCGGCTGCGCGCAAGGGCGTCACGCTCGACGTCACCACCTTCTCCGAGTCCACCCATACCGCCGCCGAGGCGGCCACGGCCGTGGGTGCCGAGCTTGGGCAGATCGTCAAGTCCCTTGTCTTCGTCGTTCCGTCCGATGACGGGCCGGAACCGCTCCTCTGCCTCGTGTCCGGCCCCAACCGGGTCGATCTCGCGCGGCTCGCGGCCGTCACCGGCGCGTCCGACGTGCGCCGAGCATCGGCGCGCGAAGCCCACGATCTGACCGGCTACTCGATCGGCGGCATCCCGCCGATCGGCCACCTGCGACCGACTCGAGTGATCATGGATCCGGATCTGGGTCGTTTCCCGATCGTCTGGGCGGCGGCCGGCCTGCCGACGGCGGTCTTCCCGGTCCCCCCGGCCACCCTGCGAGCCCTGGCCAACGCCACGGTCGCGCCGATCGCGGAGATCCGCCTTGCGGCCGATCTCGCGGCCGAGGAATCCGATCCACGCCGAGGGGGTTTCGATCCCGGCGAGCGCCGGCCCGTCGTCGGGCACGAGGCCGGCGCCTGAGCGCGACGGGTAGTCGCGGGTGACCGTCGAACCGGAGCATGCCGCCGTGACGTACCCGGGGGGGCTGCGCGCCCGCTGGCGATGGGGTGGCAGCGGATCGGGCGCGGCGGTCTTCGCCCTGTCCGAGGTCGGCGGGAACCTGGTCGACCTCGGCGCCCGGGTCGCGACGGACCCGGACCCGCTGTGCCGCGCCGAGTTGCGCCTCGAGGGACCGCGTGGAGCGTGGACCGCACGGTTCGCGTCGCTCATCCACGACGTGCCCCGGGCGATCCACTGGGACTCGGCCGGCCTCTTCGTGGTCGCCTACGGCTTCCACACGTTCGGCCTCGAGTCAGCCAGCGGCGAGCTTCGCTGGGAGCACCGCTCGGCCACCCCGCTGATCGCGCTCCTCGGCTCGTCGCGGCTCGCCCACCTCCTGGTGCAGGCCGAGCTCGAGACGTTCGCGATCGAGCCGGATGGCACGGTCGCCTGGCGGGTCGCCCATTCCGATGTGGTCACGGCGGCGGAGCTGGTCGGCGGACGGCTGGTCCTCACCGGCTTCGACGGGCAGCTCAGCGCCCTCGATCCCGCGACCGGGCGACCGGCCGGCTGACGCGACCGGCTGTGGACGGACGGTGGATAACCCGGTCGTTCGGGAGCGATCTGGTGGACGCGGGTCATTGACCCGGCGCGACCAGGACGCCTATGGTGTTGAACAGCCCGGAGGGGCCGAACGACACTAATGGCTGAGATCGCCTCAAGGCCCATGTGTCGGGAAGGTTTCTTCGGGCCCTTTCATGTCCGGCGCTATGATCGCCGCCGTGTCACCCCTCGTCCCCCTGATCGCGGGCCTCGTCGCGCTCGCCATCGGCATCCTGGTGCTGCGCTCGTTCGGGTCCGGGTACCGGGTTGGCCGGCTGCTGGCATCCGCACCTGCCGTCTCCATTGCCGAGGCGAGGGCGCTCGCCGCCGGCTCTCCGCGCTACGTGGCCATCCACGGCCGGATCGACTCGGAGACCGACTTCGAGGATGCCGCCCATCGTCCGCTCGTCTTTCGCCGAACGCGACTGCAGGTCCGGGACGGCGGCGTCTGGCGGGACGTCGAGGACCGTCGCGAGCGGGTTCCGTTCCAGATCCAGGAAGGCCTCGATGCGATCGTGCTCGACGATGCCGCCCTCGATGACGGCCTCGTGGTGGTCGTGCGCGAGTCGGAAGGGGTCGCCGCCGACATCGCCGAGCGATTGCCGGCCGGGACGCCGCCCGACGCGACCGCCCGCCTGCGCATCGAACAGGTCTCGTCGGTCGAGCACGCGATCGCGGTCGGCGTGCCGATGATCGGCGAACTGGGCCAGCCGACGATCTCCGCAGGGCTCGGCCGGCCGCTCATCCTCACCACCCTCGAACGAGCGGAGGCCATGCGCGTCCTGGCCGGCGGCGATCCGCGCCGGCCGATGGTCGCCGTGGCATCGCTGATCGGCGGCCTCGTCCTCCTCTGCGTCGGCCTGGCATGGGCCCTCATCGGCGTCCTGTCGTGAGGATTCGGGCGATTCTCGTCGCCGGCTCGCTCGTGGCGCTTCGATGGTTGACCTCGGGCATGGCGATCCTCGCGGCCTCGCCCTCGCCGAGCGCCGCGACCGGCGGCGATCCACGGAGCTCCGGCCAGGGGCCGGGCCTGGTCGGCGATCCGGCCTTCGCCGTGGTGGCGGTCGTGGCGATCGGAATCGGGGCGGTTCTCCTGACGCTCGCCTACGTTCGGCTGACCAGCCCACGCGGAGGCTGACGGGTCCACACGGACGCCGAGGCGACCGGGACCATCGGCCTATTGGCAAGAATTGTGAGATTGCTACGCTCGGCCGGTCGAGTTCACATTTCCTCCATGGACGATGCCGACCAGCTTTTCTCCTCGCCCAACGGACGCAACCCTTTCGGTGACGAAGGCCGCCAGGTTGCTCGGCGTGCACCCCAACACCATCCGGACGTGGAGTGACGCTGGGCGGCTGCGCTACTTCCGGATCAACGCACGTGGCGATCGGCGATACCGGCTCGGGGACCTGCAGCGGTTCCTCGCCTCCGCCGAGACTTCGATCGGGGTCGGCGGTCCCGGGGGCCAGGCCGCCGCCGTGCGCCGGATCGCCGCGCCGGACACCCTTGCCGATGGCGCCCGGGTCACCGAACCACGCCACGGCGGAGACGTCGACCCACTGGCGGTCGAGCGTCACCACCTGGACCTGGCCGTGGCGTCGACACTGGCCAGGCTGACGAGCGATGCGACCGAGATGAGCGAGGCCCTCGGAGCGGCCGCGAGGACCATCCGCGACGCCTACGGACACCGGCTCGTGTCGATCTGGGAGCTGCAGGGCGAACGCCTGGCGCCGACCGGCGTCGCGGTCGCCGGCGGGGTCGGCCGGACTCGCCTGGTCGACCTGCCGCGCGGATTCGGGATCCTGGGCGCCGCCCTGGGCAGCGGAACCGACGAGCACGGCGACGACGCCGGGGGCGGCGTCCTGCTGACGCGCGCCCATGACACCTCCATGCTCCCGGTGGTGCCCGACGGGCACCCCGAACTGGCCATCGCCATCCCCGGCCCCGACGGGCCGCTGGGCGTCCTGCTGATCGTCGCCGAGACGGCAGAGTCACTCGGGCCCCACGACCTCGAGGGGGCGCGAACCTGTGCCGACGGTATCGGCGCGCTGATGAGCGCCGTCCATCGCAGTGCCGAGATCGGCCATCTGCGACATCGCGCCGAGGCGCTTCGTCGGGTCGCCAGCGACATCGGCAGCCGGCTCGACATCAACCGCATCCTGACCGGCCTGGTCGACCACGCGATGGTCCTCTTCCAGGGCGACCGGGCCGCCGTCTTCCTGCGGCACGCTGACGGCCAGGTCATCGCCGAGGTCAGCCGCGGGCTCTCGAGTGGGTATCTCAACAGCGTCCGCGACTTCCCGTCCCACTCCCTCCCGACGGCCGCCATCGACGCCGGCCATCCGCTGTTCTCGGTCGGCTACCGCGACGACCCCCGCGGGGTCGACGTGCGCGCCGCGGTCGTCCAGGAGGGCTTCGACACCCTGTGCACGTCGCCGCTTCGGGACGGGACCACGCTGCTCGGGCTGCTCAACATCTACCACGACGAGCCCCATCCGTGGACCGACGCCGAGCTCGAGACGGTCGCGGAGCTGGCGGTCCAGGCGGGTGTGGCGATCCGGGCAGCGCAGGACTTCGACCGGATGGCGGCCTGGGCCACCCACCTGCAGTCCATCCAGCAGCTGGGCGTTCGCCTCAATCGCCTCTCCAGCGCGGCCGAGATCGGCATGGCGATCGCAACTGAGCTCCGCCAGTTGATCGACTACCACAACGTCCGGGTCTACCGGCTGCACGGGCAGGAGCTGATCCCGGTGGCCATGCAGGGCCAGGTCGGCGAGTACGTCGACGAGACCCCGGATCAGCTGCGGGTCACCCTCGGCCAGGGAATCACCGGGTGGGTGGCGGTCAATCGGATCGCCCAGAATCTTGGAAACGCCGCCGCGGATCCACGGGCCAACACGATCCCCGGGACCGAGGACGACCTCGACGAGTCAATGCTCCTGGCGCCGATGCTGTTCGACGACCAGGTCCTCGGCGTCGTCGTCCTGTCGAAGCTCGGCCTCGACCAGTTCAGCGACGACGATCTCCGCCTGCTCGTGATCTACGCCAGCTTCGCCGCCCAGGCCATGGCCAACGCCGATGCCACCGCCCTGCTCCGGGACCAGAGCATGGCGCTGGAGCGGCAGCTCCGCGGCCAGCGCGAGCTGCTGCACATCACCGAATCGATCCTCACGACGCTGGACGCCACGGCGGTCCTCGAGAGCATCACCGAACGACTCGGCGGCCTCATCGCCTGCGACAACATCGCGATCGAAGTCGTGGATCCGGCAACGGACGTGCTGACGCCCCTTACCGCGCACGGCGTTCATCGGAACTTCTACCTGGAAGCCTGGGAGCCGGGCGAGACCGGCGTGGCGACCTGGGTGGTGGAGCACAACGAGCCGGTCTACATCCGCGACGAGACCAGCGACCCACGAGTCAACCACCGGGACGACGGGGAGCCGAACGAGGGCAGCCTGATCGTCGTGCCGCTGCGCAACCGTATGGGTGCGATTGGCGTGCTCACGATCGAGCGCCTCGGGACCGGCAACACCTTCTCGTTCGACGAGTTCGAGCTCGTCCAGCTGTTCGCCGCCCAGGTCTCCATCGCCCTCCAGAACGCCGAGGTCTTCCATGCCGTCCAGATCCGGGCGCGAACGGACGGGCTGACCGGGCTGCTCAACCACGGCACCTTCGAGGAATGGCTGAGCCGGACGGTGCGCGACGGGAACCGCTTCAGCCTGATCATGCTCGACCTCGACGACTTCCGCGACGTGAACAACGGGCTGGGTCACCAGGCCGGAGACGAGCTGTTGCGCCAGATCGCGAACTCGCTGGTTCGGGCCGGACGTGACTCGGACCTGGTCTTCCGGTACGGCGGCGACGAGTTCACCTTCCTGCTCCCCAACACCGATGGCGATGGGGGGCGCCAGGTCGCGGAGCGAGCCCGCAAGGCGGTCCGGGCCACCCGCGAGTCGATGAGCGCCTCGATCGGGATCGCCACCTTCCCGGTCGACGGTTCGACGCCCGCCGAGATCCTGCTGGCCGCCGACCGCGCGTGCTACATCGCGAAGCGCGGTGGCGGGGACTCCATCGCCACGGCCGCCGAGGGCCTGGCCCTTGCGGCCGAATTCTCGCTCCAGGAACCGACACCGGTCGACCCGATCGAGCCAGCCGCGTCCTGACCGTCGTCACCCATCGCCCCGCCGGTGCGTCACGATGGCCGAGATGCGCCTCCAGCTCGTCGTCCGATCCGCCGTTGCCATCCTGTTCGTGGTTGCCTGCGTTCCGCGACCGTCCACGCTCGCCAGCCCGACCGAGGCGGGAGCTCCCGCGACGGCCACGCCGAGCGAGGCGACCCGCTCCCCGGGCGGTCCGACCGGGCCGACGCCAACGCTGTCGCTCATTCGCCCGACGCCGCTCCCGGCCCCGACCTTCCTGGCCTACGCCGTCCGGAGCGGCGACACGCTGACGTCCATCGCCCGCGACTTCCGGACCACGCCGCGGAGCATCGCCTTCTGGAGCCGAGGCGAGCACCCGTCGCTCGATCCCGAATCCTCCAACTACGACCCCAACCGGCTCGAGGTGGGCTGGATCCTGCTGCTGGTCCCCGACGCGGTATTCGACGAGGACCAGCTCCCCGAGCCCACGCCCACGGCCACGACCGCGCCGGCACCGAACGCGAGCGGGAGTCCGGCCGCCAGCTGAGCGGCAAGGTATCGTGTCGGCGTGAGCCGACCTGTCGCCGCCGCTCCGCGCATCGTGGTGACCGTCGCGATCGCGGCGCGCCAGGCCGAGACCGAGATCGCCCGACGCAAGAACGAGCTGTACGCGGCGAGCCTGGCCGGCCAGGGGGCGTCGCCGATCCTCATCGATGCGACCGCCGGTGAAGCGGAACGGACCGACGCGTTCGCCACGATGGATGGGCTCATGCTGAGCGGTGGCGCGGACCTCGACCCGTCGCGGTACGGTCGCCCCAGCCAGGGCTCCACGTCGATCGAACCGGATCGCGACGCGCTGGAAGCCCATGCCTGGGCGGTCGCGCAGGCGCGCGCGGTCCCGGTCCTGGGGCTGTGCCGGGGGTTCCAGGCGATCAACGCGTTCTCGGGCGGAACGCTGCTCCAGGACGTCGCCGGCCACGCCGGCCCGGGCTGGGGTCACGGGCTCGCGATGACGCACCCGCTCCGGGTCGCGCCTGGGACGCGCCTCGCCCGCATCCTCTTCCCGACCAACGCGCGCGGAGGTGTCCTCCAGATCAATTCCTACCACCACCAGGCGCTGCGGGCGACCGATCTCGCGCCAGGGCTCGTCGCGAATGCCTGGGCGAGCAGCCCGGCCGGTGACCTCGTGGAGGGCCTCGAAGCGGCGGATGGCCGGTTCGTCATCGGCGTGCAGTGCCACCCGGAGCGAACGGAATCCACGCCCGCTGCGTTCGGGCGCCTGTTCGCGGTCTTCGTCGACGCCGCCAGGGGGCCGGCCAGCCGACGATAGCCGCCCGATCAGCCGCCGGCCAGGTCGATCAGGAGCTGCGGCGTCCAGAGGTGGGACGAGGTCGAGACGAAGCCGGCCACGGTCATCAGCACGGCCAGACCCAGGAAGAAGAGCACGATCGCCCAGTCGGCACGCTCGAATCGCAGGTGGCGCAGCCAGGTCCGCTTGCCGGTCCCGAACGCCCGCAGGTCCATGGCGTCGATGGTGTCTTCCGCTCCGGCGATCGCGTTGACCGTCAGGGGCGTGAGGATCGGCAGCATCCGCCGCAATCGGACGATCGGTCCGCCGCGTCCGGCCATCGGGTCGTAGCCCCGGATTCGCTGGGCGTCGATCGTCTGCTGGTAGTCGGCGCCGAGGGAGGGCAGGAAGCGGAACGTCAGGTCCACCCCGATCGCGAACTTCTCGGGGACGCCGAGCCTGGCGAACGTGGCGCCGAAGTCGGACGGTGCGACACAGAAGGCCACGGGGAACCCAACGGTGACCATCCCCACGTAGCGCATCCACTGCGTCGCGGCGTAGCTAAGTGATTCGGCGGAGACGACCGTGCCAAGCAGCGGGATCGAGAAGAACGGGTGGACGACGACGCCCTCCAGCCGGCTGCCGGTCAGCAGCGTGTTGAGGACGACAACCAGGGTGACGAGGGTCAGGGCGGCCAGCCAGTTGCGGCGGACGTCGCGAAACGGGATCTGCGCCGAGCGGTAGTACAGGATCGCGACCGCCAGCAGCGCCGCGACGATCCGGCCGTCCCAGACCTGGATCGCGGCCATGATGAACAGGACGGAGACCAGGACGAGAACACGGGGGTCGCGGCGAGCGAGCCACGACCCCCGTCCGAGATAGCGTGGGGCGATATTCACCGTCGCTCAGCGCGACTGGATCGGGCGATCACCGTCCGAGCTGCTCCTTCACCGGCTCCCAGGCATAGACCAGGATCGGCGTCACGATGATCGCCGTGATCACGTCGGCGACGACCACCGGGACGTACGACCCGGTGACGACGGCGTCGAATGACTGGCCGCCGACCCAGATATCGCTGAAGACGAACAGGAAGCCGATCACGGCTCCCACCGCTCCGGCGATGGCGCCCGCGATGGCGCGCCGGCTGATCGCGCCGGACATCCAGGAGGCCAGGTACAGCGGGGCGAGACCCGCGATCAGGCCTGCCAGGCCGTTGGCCAGGCTCCAGTTCCAGTAGGTGGTGAAGCCGTACCCGTGGAGCTGGTCCGTGATGGCGTTGCCGACCAGGCCGCTGAACAGGCCCACGATGGGTCCGAACGCGTAGCCGAAGAAGGTGACGATGCCGAATGCGGGTCGAATGGAGACGTTGCCGGTGCCCGGGAGCAGGAAGTCGAACAGGCCGAGCACGCCGTAGAGCGCCGCCCCGATGGCGGCATACACGATGGTCCGCGACGACACCTCCCAGAGGTTCGATCGCGACATGGTCATCGATGACATGGATCCCTCCTAAGGACACCCCCAACGCAGATCGATCAGCCAGCGTCGACGACCGACCCTCCTTCCGCCGCGTCGAGGACCGCGCCCTCGGCGGCGACGATACGCCTGGCCAGGGCCTCGGCGTCGAGAAATCGGTCGTCGCGTCCGCCCCATCGCGCGTTTGCCTGCATCAACGTGGTGTGGGTCAGGTTGCAGGCCCGCCAGCGCGCCTCGTCCACGATGACCTCCTTCGGGGGGCCGTCGGCCACGATCCGACCGTCCCTGAACAGCAGGATACGGTCCGCGTGCGTCAATGCAAGGTCCACGTCATGGGTGATGAAGTAGACGCTCTCCAGCCCCGGGATCGCCAGGACCTCGCGGACGAACGCCTCGGCGGTCTGGTGATCCTGCCCCGCGGACGGCTCGTCGAGGATCAGGCTGGCCGGCTGGAGGGCCAGCGCTATGGCCAGCGCGAGCCGCTTCTGCTGACCGAATGACAGCGACAGCGGCGGACGATCGAGGATTCCCTCGAGCTGATCGAGCGCCGTGCGACGCAGGGCATTGGCCATGAGCAGCTCGAAGGTCGCTGGATCGCGGCCGAGGTTCCTCGGTCCGAACACGAGCTCCTCGCGCACCGAGCGGGCGAACAGCATCTGGCTGGGACTCTGGAAGACGTAGCCGAAGATGGTGGCGAGGTCGGCCGTCGAGCGGCCCTTCGCGTCGGCGCCGTCCACCAGGATCTGTCCCGACGTGATCGGCAGGAGGTGCATCGCCGTCCGAAAGGCCGTCGTCTTGCCGGAGCCGTTGGGCCCGAGGACCGCGATCACCTCGCGCGGGCCAAGGCGGGCGTCCACGCCGTGAAGGATTCGATAGTCGCCGATTGACGCCTCCACCGCCCGGAACTCCAGACGCGCCGGTTCCTCCTCCATGCTGCCGTCGGGGACGGGCGCCGGCGGACCCGACGGGAGCGGAGACCGGTCGATCGGTTCGGGTTCCGCGGCCAACCCGCCGGCGCGAGCTCGCGAAAGCACCACGTCGAACGGGAGCTTCACCTCGCGCGGGTCGGCAATCCTGAGGAACCCGTCCACGGACCCCTGGTAGCGGGCGACGCCGGCGTCGAGGTAAAGGACCCGGTCGGGACGAAGCTCCAGTGCCTCCTCGACTCGATGCTCGACGATCACGACCGCGTCGCCGCGGTCGGCGAGAGCTCGCAGGATCGCCAGCAGGCCGGCGGCGCTGAGAGGATCGAGGTTGGCCAGCGGCTCGTCCACGACATAGAGGCGCGGTCGCATCATGAGGACCCCGGCCATCGCCAGGAGCTGGCGCTCGCCACCCGAGAGCGCCGCGGTCTCGCGGCCGAGCAGCGAGGCGATCCCGGCCTCCCCGGCGACTACGTTCACCAGCTCGCGGATCTCGCCTCGAGGGACCCCCAGGTTCTCAGGCCCGAAGGCCAGCTCCGCCTCGACCGTGGCCCCGACGATCTGCTTGGCCGGATCCTGGAGCACGGTCCCGACGCTGCGCGCGATGTCGCGCAGCTTGAGCTCGGTCGTCAGCCGCCCTTCCAGCCGGACCGAGCCGCTCAGCTCGCCGGGGTACGCGTGCGGGATCAGTCCGTTGATCGCCCGGATCAACGTGCTCTTGCCGCAGCCCGATGGACCCGCCACCAGGAGCACCTCGCCGCGAGAGACCGCCAGCGACAGGTTCCGGATGGCCGGTTCGGTCGCCCGGCGGTACCGGAAGGTCAGGTCGTCGACCTCGACGAGGGGTTCGTCGACGGGGCCCATCCTGTCGGGATCAGGCGGAACGGATTCGGACAGGTCGGTCGACCGACAGGCCGAGTCGCTGGGCGGCGTCGCCCTGGTTGTCGGCGAACTCGAGATTCCCCTCGGAATCGGCCATCAGCAGCGACGCTCCGACCGGGACGTTCCCGAACGTCCGCTCCCAGAGCGTCGGTTCCTCGACTGCCGGAGCGCCGCCGAAGGCGGGAAACTCGAGCACCAGCCGGCGCCCGGGGGTCAGCGGGCCGATGGCCGCCTCCAGGTCCGCCGGCACCGCGGCGAACGTCACGTTGCCGAAGATCAGGACGTGGACGATCACCGATTCGAGGACACCGTCGCGGACCGTCGGCCGGACGATCGGGAGGCGCACGAGCCGGTCGACGGGGACCGCCGGCCCCACGGACTCGAACGGGACCCCGGCCGCGAGATGGCCGGCCATCGGCGCGAAGATGTCGCGGCCGTGGAAGCTCGAGCTGACCACCGCCAGCATCAGGTCCCGGTTCTCGAGCGAACGGGCCTCGACGATCCCGCCCAGCGCCTCGCCGGCCCCGACGAGCAAGCCGTTGTCCGGGCCGATCAGGATGTCCCCACGTGCCGTCCGCAGGGCGATGGCCAGTCGCTCCGTCCCGACGCCCGGATCGACCACCGCCACGTGGACGCCGACCGGCATGTGCGGTAACGCGAACACGAGGGTCCCGGCTCCGTCGCGTATCGAGTAGCGGGGCACCTGGTGGGAGATGTCGATGATGTTGGCATCCGGGCAGATGCGGAACATGACCCCGCGGCAGACCGCCGGGGCGGCCGGACCGAAGTCCGTGGTGAAGGTGATGACAGGTCGCATCCGCGGATGGTACCCAAGCGCGAGGGGCAGACGTGCCGAAGCGGCGCCGGGAGGAGGTTCGGCGCCGCTTCGACGGAATGGGCCGTGCCTGCCGGGGGAGGGCGCCCCGTCACGGCCCGGATGAAGGCGCTGGTCAGTGGGGCCGGGGCCGCTCCCCGTCTCCGATGCCGAAGCGGCCGAGCCCGTAGAGCCGCTGCAGGAAGAGCATCTGGTTGATCTGGCCGAGCGACCAACGGAGATCCGTGGTCGGCAGCCCGCACATGAACGCGGTCAAGCTGGCCGCTTCACCCGGCGTCAGTCCCTGCAGCTGGAGCAGCCGGAAGGTCGTGCCGGGAGTCGGCGGAGGTTCCACCGGCCGAATCGGAAAGACCGCTGCCGCCGATCCGCTCCGCCCCGGCTTGCGGATGGAGCCACGCTCGCCCACGAAGACCGGCACGGCGGGCTCCGAAGACGAGCCGCGGCGAGATGGGTGCTCGCGATCCTCTGATCCGCGCGGTGCTCGTCCGCCCATGGCTCACGTGTCCCATCTTCCCTGGCTCCGCCCCGGGTGGTCCGGCTGGCTCCTGTGAGGACATGCTCACGAGGAGATCGACCCGGCGCGATGACCCTGCGGTCCCACCCGCGCTGGTACTTGCGGCCATAGACTCTGCGGGTGCGGGTCCGCAGGTTCGAATTGCGCTTGATCGGGACGGGCCTGGTCGTGTGCTGGATCGTTTCGGGCGGCCTGATCCTGCTCGCGTACCGCCCCGGTGGACCCTTCGACCTGATCGTCGGGCTGACGACCGTCGGCCCGATCGCGATCGCGCTGGCCGGCGTCATCTGGCCGCCGGTCGCCCGCGGCGACCTGGCCTTCCCGGCCGTCGTCTGGCTCGGGATCGGCGGCCTGCTCTGCCTGGCGCCGTCGATCGCCGGGATCGTCGGTCAGCTCACCGCATTCGGCTCCCAGACGCTGCTGCCGTCGCTCGAGGCCGTCTACCCGTGGCTGGTCGCGCTGCTCGCAACCAGCCTGTTCAGTGGCTTCGGGATCGCCCGCCGGATGCAGGGCGGGACGGCCATCCGGCGTCGCCGCCTCGTGACCGGGACGGCGATTGCCCTGCTCCTCACCGGCATCTCCGGCGTGGCATTCGGCGCGGCGGCGGTCGCCAACGAGATGGCCATGCGCGACCGGCCGACCGCGGTGTCCCGATTCGGTCCCACGAGCGGCGCGACCCAGCCGCCGACCTGCACCATGCCCCTGGCCGTCGCGCCCTCGGCGCGCCTTCGGATGGACCTGGATGGAACCGTCGACCTGCGGCCGCTCGGGTCGGTGGACCTGACCGGCGTCCGGGTCGGCGGCGCCTTCCGCTGGCTGGCCTACGTTGCCACGAGCCACGAGCTCGGCCTGTACGGCTCGGCGCGCAGCGGCGATCTGGCCTGGGTCCGGACCCCGTCGACGGACTGGCACTCGGTCCCCGCGGGAACGGTCGACGCCGACACGCTCGACCAGCGGGCCATGGTCGTGGCCCTCAGCGACGCGTATCGGGCGACCGCCGAAGACCGCGGCGTGGAGGTCATCGAGGGCGCCAGGGCCCGCCGCTGTCGCGTCGCGGTCGACGGCGAGATCTTCGAAGCCGCCTTTCCCGAGGTGCGCCTGCTGGTCGGCGCCGCCGACCTCCATCGATGGCGCGGCCAGCTCGACTATTGGGTCTTTCTCGACGGCGAGGTCGGCCAGATCGCGGGCAGCATCAACGGCGAGGCGACCGGGGTCGTTCCCGCGGCGATCCAGGGAACCGTCGAGATTCGGCTCACCGCGACGGAGCGCGGTCGGGACCTCGTCGTCTATCCTCCGGTCAGATGACCTTGGACGACGAGCGCGGGCCGTATGCAGCGAAGCGCGATCGGCTGGCCCGGATGACCCGGCTCGTATCCATCCTCCAGGCGCATCCGGACGGCATGCGCACGGCCGACGTTGCGGAACGGGTCGGGATGTCCGTCCGGACCGTGTATCGCGACCTGCGAGCCATTGACGAGGAGATCGGCGTCCCGGTCTGGGCGGATGGCGGCCGCTGGGGCATCGACCAGGAGGCGGCGTTTCTGCCGCCGCTCAAGCTGACCCTGGGCGAGGCCATGGCCGTGGTCCTGTCCGCGCGGCTGATGGTCCGTTACGCGGACAAGTACGATCCGAACCTGGCGTCCGCATTCGAGAAGCTCGAGCAGGGCCTGCCACAGGCGCTCGCCGAATACGTCGAGCGGACCCTCGACGTCCTTTCCAAGGCACCCCGCGACGAGCTCTTCAACACCAACGTCCGGCTGCTCACGAAAGCCTGGGCGGAGCGCCGAATTGTCGCGATCGACTACGAGCCCGCCCACTACGACCGGGGCTCCGCGCCGCGCCGGGCGACCGTCCGGCCCTACCTGCTGGAGCCCTCGCTGCAGACCCACGCCCTCTACCTGGTAGGCTTCGACGAAGAGCGGCAGGCGCTGCGGACCTTCAAGATCGAGCGGATCCGGCACACCGCCCTGACGCCGCGAACCTTCGAGCCGCCGGATCCGGCAGCCACCACGAGCGCGCTCCGCGCCGCCTGGGACATCATCGCCGACCAGGAGCCGGTCGAGGTCGTGCTCCGCTTCGCCGGGCGCGTCGCGGCACGCGTGCTCGAGGCGACCTGGCACCCGACCCAGGCGGTTACGACCGAGCCCGACGGCTCGCTGCGCTGGAGTGCCACGGTCTCGGGCACGATCGAGGTCCGGCTGTGGATCCTGGCGTGGGGCGACGACGTGGAGGTCCTCGCGCCCTCCTCGCTGCGCGACGATGTCGCGGCCACGCTGCGCCGAGCCGCTTCCCGCTACGCGGCGGTCGGCTCGTGAGGCGGCGGGGCGTCCTGCTCGGGCTCGCGATCCTCATCGCGACGGCGGGTCACGTCAGCGCCGCAACGAACCTGTTCGGCGGCACCGACCCGTCGCTGCTGATCATGTCCCAGATCAACCAGGCACGCGCCGAACGCGGCCTGGTTCCGCTCCGTTCCGACAGCCGTCTATGGGACCTGGCCGTCACCCGTTCGACCCGGCTTGCCGCGGTCGGAATCCTGAGCCATGAGGCCGGCGGATCGCTGCCCGATGACCTGGCCGCCGCCGGGATCACCTGGTACGGCTACGGCGAGGGCATCGGGTACGCCTCGGGCACGCCCGACGTGGCTGCGCTGACGATCTTCCGCCTGTGGGTCGCCAGCCCGGACCACTGGAGCATGATGATGAGCCCCGATTACAACTACCTCGGCGTCGGGCTGACCTATCGACCGAGCGCGGGGGTGACGTACGCGTCGGTCGTCCTGACCGAGTCGCCGGACGGCACGGGAGCACGAGCCGTGGTCGTCGGGGCGGCGCTGGCCGGCAGCACGATTCACTGGAGCTGGCGAGGCTGGGATCTGCCACTCCAGACACACACGGCCGGCCTGCGCGACTTCACCGTCCAGCTCCGCATGGATCGCGGCCCATGGGTGACCATCGCGAGTGCGACGGCCGCCACCGCCAGATCGACGCCGAACCGGGTCCATGGGCATTGGTATGGCCTGCGCGTTCGCGCCCGCGACCGGGCCGGCAACCTCGGGCCGTGGTCGCGCGAGCGCCGGGTCTGGCTGGCCTGACGACGATGTCGCGGCGCCATCCGTTCGCGGCGGTCAACCTGATCAGCGACCCGATCCACGGGTACGTCGAGCTGACCAAGCGGCTCGGCCGGGACCAGTCGGGCGCCGCCAACCTGCCCGACGAAGAGGTCGCCGAGGAAGACCTCCTCGACACGGCCTGGCTCCAGCGGTTGCGCCGGATCAGCCAGCTCCAGAGCGCACGCTGGGTCTTCCCGACTGCGGAGCATTCGCGGTTCACCCATGGACTCGGCGTGATGCACGAGGCGGGGCTGTGGGCCCGGTCGCTCTACCCGAGCCTTCGCCAGTCGCTCGAGGCGGAGGGCGCCCCCGGGGCGTCCGAGGGGCTGGTCGTCGAGACGCTTCGAATGGCGGGGCTCCTGCACGACGTGGGACACGGTCCTTTCGCCCACTTCTTCGACGATCACGTGCTCTCCGGGTACGCCGCGCCGGCAGACCCGCGACGGCCGCCGGGCAAGCGGCTTTCCCACGAGGACCTGTCGCAGCGGATCATCGAGGACGAGCTCGGGCCGCTGATCCGCGGGTTGCGCCGGGCTCCGGGGGCGGACCCACGGCGCGACGGGTTCGCCGCGGGCGAATCGATCGACCCGGCGTGGGTCTCGTACCTGATCGCCAAACCGGCCCTCGCGGATCCCGCCATGCCGCGCTGGGTGCGCTGGCTGCAGCCGCTCCTGTCGGGTGTCTTCACGGTGGACAACCTGGACTTCGTCCGGCGTGACGCCTACATCACGGGGGTCGCCATCGGGCCGGTCGACGTCGAACGGCTGCGCCGCTACACCTTCATCTCGGGGGCCGGGTTGACGATCTACGAGCCCGGCCTGGCCGCGCTCGAGATGTTCCTGACCGCGCGCCGGTTCATGTACCAGCAGGTCTACTTCCACCGGACGGTCCGGGCGATCGACCTGGACCTCGGCGAAGTCTTCGGCGTCTCCGTTCGGGCGATCTTCGGGGACGGCTCGCCGGCAGAGCGCCTGGCCGCCTATGCCGATCTCGACGAGTACGCCCTGCTGCACCAGGCTGCCCGCTGGGCACGAGGCGAGGACGTCGTGGCACGAGGCTCGTCCACGCCCGCGCCTGGCGACGGGCGCGTCTCGAAGGCCGTCGCCGACGCGTGGCGATCGATCCTGCTGCGGCGACCCAACTGGCGATCGGAGGCCGAGGTGCGGGCCGAATACGAGGCCGGCGACGAGCCGGCCGAGCTGATCGCGAGTCTCGGTACGGCCGAGGAGGGCCGCGTCGCGATCGACCTTGCGATCGTCGACGCTCGGCCGACCGAGAGCGTCGGCGCCGAGCCGCGACTGGCGATCGAGATGCGCAACGGCGAGCCTGGCCCATCGCTGGCGGAGGCCCTGGGCCGGCTCCCGGCGTACGCCCTCATCGGCCGGCGCTATCGCCGGACCAGGGTCGGGTAGCGGGACCTCGGATGGCCGGCCGGCTCGCCGGCCGGGCCGGCATGGCGGCCGCCATTCGCCGAATCCCGATCGGTCAGTAGCCGGGGCCGTCCCCGGCGGCCAGGCGCCGCTCGAGTGTCGTCGCCGGTGTTACGGCCGTGCCTGCGCGTGGCGGCAGGACGAGCCGTGGATCGATCCGGGCGATCTCCCAGGCGGGGAGCTTCATGTGCTCGACGATCGCCGGGTCGATCCCGAACCGTGCGGTCTCCTGGGGGCTGAACAGCCCGTAGTGGAGGTGGCAGCCGGACGCGCGCCCGGTCCGACCTTCGTATCCGATCAGCTGGCCGGCCTGGACGATCTGGCCGCGCTTGACGACGATCTTCTCGAAGTGCGCGTAGATGCTGCGGTAGCCGTTGCCGTCGTCGATGACCACCACGATCGGCAGTGTGATCCACAGCGACTTGGCATCGAGCCGCTCGAAATACGGACCGAGATCGCCGACCCAACCCATCTGGCTGTCGTAATGGTGTCCGGCGGCGAGCACGACACCCGCATGGGCGGCCACGATCCGGTCACCGCAGAAGGTGGCCAGGTCCAGGCCGTCGTGGAATGGCGTGCCATCGACGATTCGGGATGCGTCATGCCACGGCCCGAATGGCAGGGTGACCCGCGGGTGCTGCAACGGCCACCGATAGCCGCTCAGGGTGGCCGGAGCCGCGGGACCCGCGGGAGCCGCCGGGATCGCCTGGCGATCGGCTTGGGCAACCGTGCCCGCTTCGGCCGTCAGGC
This sequence comes from Candidatus Limnocylindria bacterium, assembly GCA_041484785.1. Taxonomy (GTDB): domain Bacteria; phylum Chloroflexota; class Limnocylindria; order Limnocylindrales; family CSP1-4; genus SPCO01. Next base: position 13,033 of record JBGPIH010000011.1, on the reverse strand, counting down.
CGGCGACCGCGCCAACGGGCGCGCCCGCGCCGACCGGGGCCATCGACGCCGGCTGCGGGCTGGCCATACGGGCCGCCACGGGCACGGGCGCTCCCGGAGATGGTGGCGGAGCAAGGGCCGCGAGCGCGAGCGAGGCGGCAACGGCGATCGCGACGGCAGCCAGCGCGACGGGAGGATGTGGGCGCGAGCGTCGCGGGCGCCGGTGACTGAGCACCGTCGATGTGTACCATCCCGCACGGTCCGGGCGCAACCCAACGCCCGGACAGGCCGCGGGGCCGGCCTCCGCCGGCCCCGCGGCCTCGTCCTGCGGGCACTCCCCTCAGGGCGCGGCGACAGTGATCGTCCCGAACGCACCGCCGGTCTCGTCATTCGGGCCGGCCGCGAAGGACAGGTGCCACCGATGGAGATGGGTACGCCCGCAATCCGGAGTCGGTTTCGGAGAAATGGTTGCATCGACCGTGTCGTATGCGTATATTCCCCAGTATGTACCGCACCTTCTCGACAGAGTCGAAGAAGAAGCTCTGGCGGCCCTGCCGGGAGGCACGGGCCCTGGGGCGATAGACCGGCGCGTCGAACACGACGAATCGGGGCCTCCAGGGAACGGAGGCTCCAGGGGCCGCGGCACCACCAGGTGACCGCGGTTTTTTCGTTGCATCCCTGACCTCCACCCGGCGGCCCCTCCATCGAGAACGAGGGAGCAGCGCATGGGCAGGATCACGATCCTTGGCGACGGCGGCCTCGGCCGTGCCGTCGAAGCCGCCGTCCTCGAACGCGGGCGCGAGTCGCGTCGCCCGCGCGAGGTCCGGGTCCTCGGCCGACCGCCGGCCGGCCGCCACGACCCCGCCGACCTCGGCGATCCCGACCTCGTCGTCGAAGCCTCGCGACCGGATGCCGTCGTGGCCAACCTCGAGGCGGCGATCGAGGCCGGCGCCCGCCGGCTGATCGTCGCGACAACCGGTTGGGCCGTTCATCGGCCGCGGGTCGAGTCGCTCCTGCGCGAGGCCGGGGCGGCCGCCGTCGCGGCCCCCAACTTCAGCCTCGGAGTGGTCCTGTTCGGTCGCCTCGTCGAGACCGCCGTGGAGCTCTTCGGGCCCCTCGAGGCGTTCGACCCGTACCTCCTCGAATGGCATCGGCGGTCGAAGCACGATCGGCCGTCGGGCACGGCGGTCGATCTCGCCCGGCGCATCGCCGATCGCCACCCCCGCCTTGGGACGCCCAGCGACCTGGAGGTCGTGTCCGTGCGTGCCGGCTCGTCGCCGGGGATGCACCTGGTGGGGTTCGATGCCGCCGGTGAGACGATCGAGCTTCGCCTGACTGCCCGCGACCGATCCGCCTACGCCGCCGGGATCCTGGCGGCCGCCGACTGGCTCGAACGAGCCCCGCGCGAGCCGGGCCTGTATGCCTTCGACCCCGTCGTCGACGAGCTGATCGCTCGCCGTTTCATTGCTGCCTGAAAGGAGCCTCCGATGACCCGCACCGCCACCGCCAATCCGGTCCGCGCCACCCGTCCCGCCCTGCGCGGCGCCTTCACCGCGCTGGTGACCCCATTCACGTCCGACGGCGACGTCGACGAGGCCGCATTCCGACGACTGGTCCGCTGGCAGATCCTGGCCGGCATCGATGGCCTGGTCCCGTGCGGGACGACCGGGGAGTCCCCCACCCTGACCGTCGACGAGCGCGAGCGGCTCATCGCCGCGACCGTCGAGGTCGCCCGCGAGCGCGCATCCCGCGAGCGCGTCCGGGTGATCGCCGGGACCGGCACGAACGACACGGCCGCCACGATCCGGGCAACCCGTCGGGCGGCAGAGCTGGGGGCGGACGCGGCGCTCGTCGTCGCGCCGTACTACAACCGGCCCGACGGTCGAATGCTGGAGGCCCACTTCCGGGCGATCGCCGACGACGGCGACCTGCCGATCGTCGTCTACAACGTCCCGTCCCGGACCGGAACGAACGTCGACGCCGACACCTTCCTGCGGCTGGCCGATCACCCCCGGGTCATCGCGCTGAAGGAGGCCAGCGGCAACCTCGACCAGATTGCCCGGATCTGCCGGGATCGGCCTCGCGACGTGGCCGTCCTGGCCGGCGACGATGCCTGGACCCTGGCCGTGCTGGCGATGGGCGGGGACGGCGTCGTCTCCGTCGCCTCCAACGAGATTCCCGGAGAGCTCGTGGCACTTTGCGCGGCCGCTCGGGCCGGCGACTGGGAGGCGGCGCGCCGCACCCACGAGCGCTGGCTCCCGCTCTTCTGTGGCAACTTCCGGGGCGGGCCCAACCCGGTGCCGGCCAAGGCCGCCCTCGTGCTGATGGGCCTCCTCGAAACCGACGCCGTCCGCGGTCCGCTGCTGCCGCTCGACCCGGACGGCCGGGCGGCGATGGCGGTCACGCTGCGCGGGTTGGGACTCCTCGAAACGGGCGGCGGCCGGATCGTCTCACGCGCCGCATCGCGCGAGGCCGTGGCGTGACCGGCAGCCTGCAGCTCACCGGGCGGTCGCGGCAATCGGGAGGATCGGCCGCGACCGGATCGCCGGTCAGCGGGCCCCACGGCATCCTCGACGACCTGGAGGGTGGTCGGATCCGGGCCGCCGAACCGGATCCGGCTGCGCCGGATGGCTGGCGCGTGCGGCCGGAGGTCAAGGCGGCGATCCTGGCCTGCTTTGCCGACCGGACCACGCTGGACTGGACCGCCGGGCCGATGACGTTCCGCGATCGGGCCGCCGTTCGCCCGCGCGAGGACCTGGCCGGGGGCCCGTGGCGAATCGTGCCGGGCGGCACGGCGGTTCGGCGCGGCGCGCACCTGGCCGCCGGTGTCGTCGTGATGCCGCCCTCGTACGTCAACATCGGGGCCTGGGTCGGCCCCGAGTCGATGGTCGATTCGCACGTGCTCGTGGGCTCATGCGCCCAGATCGGGGCGCGTGTCCACCTCGCGGCCGGGGTCACCATCGGCGGCGTGCTCGAGCCGCCGGGCGCCCGGCCGGTGATCGTGGAAGACGACGCGTTCGTCGGGGCGGGCAGCGCGCTGCTCGAGGGCGTCCTCGTCCGGGCCGGGGCCGTGATCGGCGCGGGCGTGACCCTGACCGGCACCTCGCTGCTGTACGACCTGGTCCGGGGTCGCATCCTGGACGGCAGCCGGGAGCGGCCCCTGGTCGTGCCGCCGGGCGGCGTGGTCGTCCCCGGAGCACGCGCGCTGGCAGGGGCGTTCGCCGCCGAGCATGGCCTCAGCGCCTCCGTCGCGCTCCTCGTCAAGGACCGCGATGCCGGGACGTCAGCCCGCGTGGCCCTCGAACGCGCGCTCCGATGAGCGTCGACCTCGCGGACAGGCCGAGGCGGGGCCGGCCGCCGGCCCGCAACGAGATCCTCAGGGCCGGCCGCCTGGCCGGCCTCGCGCCCGACGAGCTGGCAGGGCGGTTCGGCACGCCGCTCTACGTCTACGACCTCGACGTCGTCGACCGGCAGGTGGCCACCCTGCGCGCCGCCCTGCCATCGGTCGCCGAGCTGGCCTATGCCGTGAAGGCCAACCCGGCACTCGCCCTCGTCAGCCACCTGGGCCGGCTTGGACTCGGCGCCGACGTCGCCTCCGGTGGCGAGCTGGAGACGGCCCTCCGAGCCGGCATTGCCCCAAATCGCATCGTGATGACCGGGCCGGGCAAACGGGACGACGAGCTCCGGGCCGCCGTCGCGGCGGGGATCCGGGCGGTCACGGTCGAGTCGCCCGGCGAGCTGGCGCGCCTCGAGGCGATCGCGGCGAGCGCCGGGCGCCGACAACCGGTCCTGCTGCGGGCCGCCGTCTCCGAGGGCGATCGGCTGGAGCGCGTTCGGCTGGTGGGTGACGATGGTGCGGGGAAGTTCGGGATGGACGCCGCCGATCTCGTCATCTCCGCTCGCCGGGCCGCCGACTCGGCGCATCTCGAGCTGCTCGGCCTGCATGCTTTCGGCGCGTCGAACGTGCTGGATGCGGGCGGGCTCCTCGACCATGTCGCGGCAACCGTGCGCACGGCTCGTCGCCTCGCGCGTGCGACGGGAATCGCCCTCCAACTGGTGGACGTGGGCGGCGGTCTCGGCATTCCGTACGAGCCGCACCAGGAATCGCTCGACCTGCTTCGCCTCGGGACCGGGCTGGCCGAGATCACCGCTGACTGGGCGAGCGACCCGATCCTCGCGGGCGCCCGGCTGCTCCTCGAGCCGGGACGGTTCCTCGTCGGCCCGGCGGGCGCCTACGTCGCGCGGGTCGTGGATCGCAAGACGGTGGATGGCTCGATCGTGGTCATCCTCGACGGCGGGGTGCACCACGTGCTCCGCCCCGCGCTGGTCGGCCAGGAGCACCGGATCCGCTCGCTGAGCCCCAGGACCGAGGCCGGCGGGGGCGGCCGGGTCCAGCCGCTGACGGTGGCCGGGCCGCTCTGCTCGGGCCTCGATGTCTTCAGCCAGGCCGCGATCATGTGCCCACCCGAGGTCGGCGAGCTGATCGCGATCCTCGACGTCGGCGCCTACGGCTTCACGGAGTCGATGCCGCTCTTCCTGTCCCACCCGATCCCGGCCGAGGTCGCGGTGCGCGGCGGGCGGGCCGCGCTGATCCGGCCGCGGGTCGAACCACGCCGCTGGCTCGACGACCAGATCGTGCCGGCCTGGGATGGCGGGGTATAGTCGGGCGATGTTGCGACGCAGGCGCGCCCCACGCACCGATGCCCCGCAGCCCGGCCCGTTCGACCCGGCGGCGTTCCCCGGGATCGAGGAACGACGGCGCGCGGGCGGCCCGGCGCGGGCTCGCTGGGATGCGCTGCTGGCGGATGGCCGGCCCGTCCTGGCCGACGGTGCGATGGGGACCATGCTCTTTTCCGCGGGCCTCCAGTTCGGCGACCCACCCGAGGTCTGGAACCTGAGCCACCCCGATGTCGTGCGCCGGATCCATCGCGGCTACCTCGACGCCGGCGCCCGGATCCTGATGACGAACACCTTCGGTGGCAACCGGCTGCGCCTCGGCCTGCACCGCCTCGAGGATCGAGTCGACGAGATCAACCAGACGGCCGCGATCCTGCTCCACGGCGAGGCGGAGGCGCACGGAGGCGACGCCCTGGTGGCCGGTGACATCGGGCCGAGCGGCGCGATCATGGCTCCGACCGGCACGCTCGACTACGAGGAGGCGGTCGACGTCTTCGCCGAGCAGGCGGCGGCGCTGGTGGCCGGCCGGGTCGACCTGCTCTGGGTCGAAACCATGTCCGACCTGACCGAGATGCAGGCCGCCATCGAGGGCGTCCGTCGGGTCTCCCCCGGCATCCCGCTCGTGGCCACGATGACCTTCGATACCCGCGGGCACACGATGATGGGCGTCTCTCCGGAACAGGCGGTCGCGGCGCTGACGGCCTGGGGCGCGGACGCCGTCGGCGGGAACTGCGGCAACGGCCCGGACGAGCTGGTGACGGTGGTCACCCGGATGCGGGCGGCCGACCCGGACGCACGGCTCGTGGCCAAGTCGAACGCCGGCATGCCCGAGCTGGTGGAGATGCAGGCGGTCTACCGGAGCGATCCGGTCGAGATGGCCGGCCAGGCCGTGGCGATGCGCGCCGCCGGAGCGACCATCATCGGCGGCTGCTGTGGAACCACGCCGCGACACCTGAGCGCGATGGCCGCCCGGCTCACCGACGGAGCGGCCGATTCGCCGAATGCGGTAGGCTGACGGCCAGCCAGCAATCCGGGCTGGTCCCACAACCGGCATCCCAGCGTCCCCGCACGAGAGCAACGTTTGCCCAGACTGCCGAGGCCCCTCGCCGCGCCGACCTTCGCTCTCGTCCTGATCGTGGCGGGGGCGCCGCTCTCGCTCCTCCCACCGAACCTCGTCTCAGCGGCCGTGGTCGCCCCGTACATCTCGGCCGGCCGCGAGCCCCTCGCCCCGGGCGTGGACCACGATTGGGGGCGGATCACGACGAGCGCCGGCGCCCAGACGGTCAACCTCGTCGAGGTCGATCAGTCGAATCCCGCGATCGTCTTCGAGGCGGCGCTGTCCAACGGTCGAGTGACCGGCCTCGAGCGTACGAGCAGCCAGGCGGCCAGCCATACATTCGAGGGCCACAGGGTCATCGCGGCGATCAACGGCGACGTCTGGGCCGGCTTCTCGAACGACATGGAGGATGCTCCCAACGGGCTCCATGTCGAGGCCGGCGAACTGGTCACCGCGGGAACGGCCGGCCGGCCGACCTTCGGGGTCGGTCCGGACGGGCGCCCGATCCTCGGCTCGCCGCTCGTCAGCGTCACGCTGGCAACGACCTCCGCCGGCCAGTTCGTCGTCAACCGGGTCAATCAGCTGCGGCGGGCCGGCGAGATCGTCCTCTACACGCCGCATTTCAACAGCCGGACGAGCAGCGCGGCGTCGGGCGTCGACATCATCATCACGGGGCTGGCGCTGCCGCTGCGAACGTCGGGTACGTGGACCGGCACGGTCTCCCAGACTCGGATCGCCGACGGTGGGGGTCCGATCGACCCCGGATCCGTGGTCGTCACGGTTGCCCCGACCTCCCCGCTGGTCAACGTGCAGCCAGGCGAGCCGGTGACCCTGACCACGACCGTGACGCCCGGCTGGGAGTCGGTCCAGCAGGCGGTCGGTGGCCGGGAGTGGATCATCCGCGACGGCGTCGTCAGCATCTCGCCGCATCCGGCCAGCGCCGACGAGATCCATCCGCGCAGCGCGATCGGCCTCACCGCCGATGGGCGCCTGATCCTGGCCGCGGTCGATGGGCGCGAGACCGGCGTCAGCGAAGGCGTCCGGCTCCCCGAGCTGGCCGAGCTGATGCTCGAACGCGGCGCCGTCTCGGCCATCAACCTCGATGGCGGCGGTTCCTCGTCGCTGGCCGTTCGTCGGGCGGGGACGGACGGTGCCGTGATCGTCAACAAGCCGTCGGACGGCCGTGAACGGCCGGTGACAAACAGCATTCAGGTCGTCTCCACCATGCCGACCGGGCCGCTCTCCGTCCTGAACGTCCAGCCGGCGGCACCGAACGTCTACAAGAACACCGCGATCGATTTCAAGGCGAGCGGGATGGACGCGGGCTACAACCCGGTGCCGCTCGTGTCGGGGCAGCTGAGCTGGTCCGTCACCGCCCCGATCGGGACGATCGACGCGAACGGTCACTTCGTGGCCACCAACCCGGGAACCGCGCAGGTCGTCGCGACCGCCAACGGCGTCGGGGCGAGCGGCCAGCTCGGTGCGAGCGCGGTCGTCACCGGCGCCGCCCCGATCACGGTGCTCGCCGACAGCGACGCGCCGGTCGCGTTGCCGCCGCGGGTCAGCCTCCCGGTTGGCCGCGGGATCGGACCGGGCGGCGTGCCCATCACGGTGGCCTGGAACGCCGCGACCGACATCGGCTCCGGCGTGGCCTCGTACGAGCTCCAGCGCAGCGTCGACGGTCACCCCTGGACGACCATGCCCAAGGCGTCGCCGGCGGCGCGCACCGCGTCGCTCACCCTTGCCCGCAACCGCACCTACCAGTTCCAGGTCCGGGCCGTCGATGTCGCGGGCAACGTGGGCGCCTGGGCGCCGGCAGGGGCGTTCCGCCTGGCCGTGGCCCAGGAGACCACCCGAAGCCTGTCGTTCGTGCGCGGCACCTGGAGCCGGACGACGTCCGTGTCGTACGACGGCGGTGCGTCCCGTTCGACGCGGACGGTAGGTGGCATCGCGCGTTTCACCTTCACCGGGAGCTCCTTCGCCTGGGTCGCGGCGGCAAGCCCTGTCCGGGGGGTCGCACACCTCTACATCGATGGCGCGCTCGCCGGCAACGTGAACACCCACCGTCCCACGACGGCGGCCCGGCTCATGGTCTTCACCCGGACCTGGTCGGCGTCGGGGCATCACACGGTCGAGATCCGGGCGGCGGGCACGTCCGGCCATCCGAGGGTGGACATCGATGCCTTCGTGGTCCTGACGCCGGTCGCCGGCACGACTCCACCTCCGCCGTCGTCGCCGTCGCCGTCGCCGACTCCCCAACCGTCGCCAACGCCGTCACCCTCGCCCACCACGACTCCGACCCCGACGCCGGCTCCGTCGTCAGCCGGCGAGGTGCTCGTCGGCGCCGGCGACATCGCCTCATGCGGCCTGACCGGCGACACGGCGACGGCGAAGCTGGTCAGCGCCATCGCCGGGACCGTCTTCACCGCCGGCGACAACGCCTATGAGAGCGGCTCCGCCGCCGAGTTCCGCGACTGCTACGACCCGACCTGGGGCTCGTTCCGCGACCGGACCTACCCGGTTCCTGGCAACCACGAGTACGTCACCCCCGGCGCCACCGGCTATTTCGACTACTTCGGCGCCCGCGCCGGCCCGAGCGGGACCGGCTGGTACGCCTACGACGTGGGCACGTGGCGGATCTACGCCCTCAATGCCAATTGCGGCGTCGTCGGCTGCGGCGCCGGGTCCGAGCAGGAGCAGTGGCTGCGCGCCGATCTCGCGTCCTCGCCACGCGCCTGCGTCCTCGCGATCTGGCATCAGCCGCGGTTCAGCTCGGGCCAGCACGGCAACGATGCGAGCGTGGCCGCGTTCTGGGACGACCTCTACGCGGCCGGGGCCGACGTCGTCATCAACGGCCACGACCACGACTACGAACGGTTTGCCCCGCAGACGCCCGGCGGCGCCGCCGACCCGGCCATGGGCATCCGGGAGTTCGTGGTCGGGACCGGCGGCGCCTCGCTGCGCAGCTTCGCGACGATCCGGGCCAACAGCCAGGTTCGGAACAGCGACACCCACGGGATCATCAAGCTGACCCTGGGCACGGCCAGCTACACGTGGCAGTTCATCCCGGCGGGGAGTAGCACGTTCAAGGACTCGGGCAGCGGAACCTGCCACTGACGCGGCCCCGGTGGGCCGCCCCGCCTCAGCCGAGAATCACCTTCACTCGGTGCGTCCCGCCGTCATCCACCAGCGGGACGGTGGCCCCCGGGCCCGCCAGGGACTGACCGTCGAGCTCGCAGGAGGCCACGCCACGGCTGACGCCGTGCGGGTTGTCCACTTCGATCGTGTACCGCGAGGAGTGGTACGAGAAGTCGATCTCATAGTGCGGCCAGGCTCGCGGAATGCACGGCTCGATGACGAGGTTCGTGCCACGGAGCTGGAAGCCGAGGATCGAGCCGATGCCGGCCTGGTACATCCAGCCGGCCGATCCGGTGTACCAGGTCCACCCACCGCGGCCGACGTGCGGCGGCTCCGAGTAGATGTCGGCCGCCATCACGTACGGCTCTACCTTGTAGCGGTGCACACCCGCCCTGGTGCTTGCATGGTTGATGGGATTGAGGATCGAGAACAGTTCGCCGGCCTTGTCTCCGTCGCCGAGCGCCGCGAACGCAATGACCGACCAGATCGCTCCGTGGGTGTACTGGCCGCCATTCTCCCGGACACCCGGCAGGTAGCCCCGCACGTACCCGGGGTCGACGTCGCCCGATGTGAAGGGCGGCGTGAACAGCAGGACCAGGCCGTCGCCCGGCCGAACGAGATACTCCTCGACGGCCGCCATCGCGCGCCGGGCGTGCGAGTGCTTGGCGGCCCCTGACAACACGCTCCATGACTGGGCGATCGAATCGATCCGGCATTCGGCGTTGACCGCCGACCCCAGCGGCGTGCCGTCGTCGAAGAACGCCCTGCGGTACCAGTCGCCGTCCCAGCCATAGCGCTCCAGGGCCCGCCGCAGGGTCTTCATCTGGGCGCGCCAGTGATCGGCGCGGGCCTCCTCGCCGCGCTCCTCGGCGATCGGTACGAAGGCGGCAAGGACGGCATGCAGGAACCAGCCGAGCCAGACGCTCTCGCCGCGGCCCTCGTGGCCGACCCGGTTCATGCCGTCGTTCCAGTCGCCCGATCCGATGAGCGGGAGCCCGTGCGCGCCGACGGCCAGGCTGGCATCGATGCCCCGGGCGCAATGCTCGAAGAGTGAGGCGGCGTCCCACGAACGGTGGGGCTGGAAGTACGCATCGTCCTGGTCCGCGCGAAGCTCGGGCCCTTCGATGAACGGGGTCGACTCGTCGAGGATGGCGCTATCGCCGGTCATCGAGAGGTAGCGATCGACCGCGTACGGCAGCCACAGCCGATCGTCCGAGATGTGTGTCCGAACGCCTCGTCCGGTTGGCGGATGCCACCAATGCTGAACGTCTCCAGCCGGGAACTGCCGCCCTGCGGCACGCAGCAGGTGTTCCCGGACCAGGTCGCGCCTGGAGATCGTCAGCGCGATGACATCCTGGAGCTGGTCGCGGAATCCGTACGCACCTCCCGCCTGGTAGAACCCCGTCCGAGCCCACAGGCGGCAGGCCTGCGCCTGGTAGAGCAGCCAGCTGTTGAGCAGGATGTCCATCGATCGGTCCGGGGTGCGGACCTTGATCGTGCCCAACGCCTCGTCCCAGTAGGTCGCAACGTCCCGCAGCGCGGCGGCGTGGTCGAGGGACCGCCCATGCCGGATCAGGTCGACGGCACCCGCGGCCGAATCCCCTTCCCCGAGCAGGATACGAATCTCGGTCCGCTCTCCGGTGGACAGCTCGACGCTCGTCTGCAGCGCGGCGCACGGGTCCAGGCCGGCGCCGCTGGCGGCCGCCAGGCGGTGGCCCCGCTCGAGGCCGGCCGGCCGGTCCGGCGCGCCGTTACGCCCGAGGAACTCGGTGCGATCCGCCGTCCACGCGACCTGCCGTCCGCCAAGGTCGAGGAACGCGACGCGGCCACCAAAATCGGGATTCCACGGGTTGCGCACGAGGATGGCCCCGGTTTCCGGGTCGAGGTCCGTGACGATCGTGGAGGGGACGGCCCCGCGCGAGGTGCCCATGGCCCACGCGGCGTAGGCCGTCACCGTCAGGCGGCGCCGCCGGCCCGATCGGTTCTCGATCGTGAGCACGCCGACCTTCAACCGGTCGCTCAACGGGACGAACTGCACGAGGTCCAGCGCGATCCCGTCGCGGATGTGCCCGAAGCGGCTGAAGCCCGGACCGTGTCGTGCCAGGTAGGTGGATCCCTCGGACCGGATCGGGGCGGCGGTCGGACCCCAGAGCTCTCCGGTCTCGTCGTCCCGGACGTAGATCGCCTCGCTGACGGGGTCGGACACGGGGTCGTTCGACCATGGGGTGAGCTGGTTCTCACGGCTGTTCTCCGACCACGTGTAGCCCGATCCGGACTCGGAGACCACGAACCCGAACGATGGATTGGCGACGACGTTCAGCCATGGGGCCGGCGTCGACTGGCCGGGACCGAGGATGGTGACGTATTCCCGTCCATCGTTGGCGAAGCCACCCAGGCCGTTGAAGTACTCCAGCTCCGGCCGCGCCAACGCTTCCTCGTCCTGCGCCGGCGACGGGGCGGGCAGGCGGGGCAGCGCCGGCACGACCCGTTCCGGTCGCTCGAGTCGAATGACCTGGTCGGCCAGGCTTCCGCGCCGGCTCAGCAGGACCGCACGGGCCGCCGTCTGGAGCACGGTTCGGTCCTCGGTCGAGAGCTGGTCGCCGCGCAGGATGTGCACCCTCCCGGGACCTTCATGGCCCTCGTCCACCAGGTTCGACTGGCTGGTCCGGACGACGGTCTCGAGCGCGTCCTGGAGGCTCGGCTCGTACGTCGCCCCGTGCTCGTTGAGGATCACGAGGTCGACGTCGACCAGCTTGAGGCGCCAGTACTCGTGCGCCCGCAGCAGCTGCCGCACGATGTCGAGGTCCTCGACCTCGTCGATCCGAACGAGCACGATCGGCAGGTCGCCGGAGATGCCGTGAGCCCACAGGCTGGAGGCTCCGCGGTCATTCTGGGCGAGCAATCCGGGCGGGGGCCGGAGCGAAGGATCCGAGTAGAGGATCCGGTTCGCGAGGCGCTGGAAGAGATGTGCCTCGTCCTGCTCGATGCCGAGGTGATGGAGCTGGACCTGCGCCTGGGTCCAGGCGAGGGTCGCGGCTCGCTCGAAGGTGGCCGACTCCCGGTACTTGTCGGCCAGGTCGAGCACCTCCTCGCGCGTCCCGGCGACGACGGTCGAGTAGATCGCGTGGGCAGTCGCGCCGGGGGCGACCCGGATCCGCAGGCGGAGGCTGAAGATCGGATCCAGGACCGGACCGACCGTGTTGGAGAGCGGACGTCCATCGATCACGGCGGCAGGCGAGCGGACCGATCGACCGCGGCCGAGGAAGCGCCCCCGATCGGTCTCGTACTGGACGACCCCTGGGAGCTCTCCCTCGATCGCGGCGACGTGCGCAGCCCAGACCTGTGCCTCATCCCTGGACCGCGTGCGACGGGTCGCCAGCAGCGCGTTAACCTCGGGAGCGAACTCCGTCTCGACGAACAGATTCTGGAAGGCCGGGTGGGCGACGTCGGCGCTCTGGGGCGCGAGGACGACCTCGGCGTACGAGGTCAGCTCGATCTCGCGTGCCTGCGAGCCGAGGTTCGTCACCGACACGCGGCGGATCTCGGCGTCATGCTCGGCCGACACGACGATCGTCAGGCGAGTGGCGATCGAGCCGTCGCGGCGCGAGAACTCGGCGTGGTCCTCCGCGTACTCGACCTCGTAGCTGTCGGCCGCCACCCCGCTCGGCTGGTGCCCGGCCGACCAGACGGCGCCAGTCGCGCGATCGCGAAGGAACAGGTAGCTGCCCCATGAATCGCGAGTGACGTCCTCCCGCCAGCGCGTGACGGCGACGTCGCCACAACGGCTGTACCCGGATCCGGCCGCGGTGACCATGACCGCGTACCGCCCATTCGACAGCAGGTGCGTTCGCGGGATCGCGTCGTGCGGCGAGGAGAATCGGCGCAGGATCGGCGGCACGAGGTCGCGGACGTCGGCGCCGCTGTGCACCTCCTCCGCGCGCGGTCGCGCGACCAGCACGTCACGCGGCATCCGCTCCTGGAGCAGCAGCTCGGTCGCCTTGACCATGGGATCGGCGTGGAATCGCTCGACCATCAACGATCCATTCAGGACATTGCCGATGGCGACCAGGATCATGCCCTGGTGATGGGCCATGTAGCTCATCACGATCGCGAGCGACGCGCCCTCGGGAAGCCGCCGGGTCGTGTAGTCGAGCGCCTCCCGAAAGCCGAACCGCGCGACGG
>JBGPIH010000010.1:0-33879 GCA_041484785.1 Candidatus Limnocylindria bacterium | reverse complement strand
TGGGTAGGTAGGGTCAGGGTAGTCGGTGCAGCCGACGTGATAGATGCTCTTGACGCGCGGCAGAAGTGTTCGCCTCGGCGGGCACCTTTACCGGGACAGCATCGAAGCGGCTCCTTCGGGAGCCGCTTCGGCATTTCCGGGGCCCAGCCGGTCCGACCCAGGCGGGCGGCTCCCTGATCATCCTGTTGTGGATGCTCAAGACCCGCTCTCGCTCGGCCTCGGGCATCGTCTCCCATGTCGCGGGATTGTTGAGCGCACCGAATGGTCTCGACGGCCTACGGTCCGGCCGAGCGTCTTCGCGCGCAAACCCGTCCAATGTCGAGAACGCGCGGACGGCTCCGATCAAGCAGTGAAGCCCCGACACGGCACCGACGCCACCAACGGGGAGCCTGAGAGGACCGGACAATGCAGCACTTCGTTTCTGTCGATCCCGTAGCATCGTCCGGAGCCTGGAGGTATGACGTGCGCTTCCACACCACCATCCTGCAGAGCGGCAAGACGGCGGCCGGGATCGAAGTCCCGCCCGAGATCGTGGACGCTCTCGGGGCCGGCAAGCGACCCAAGGTTCGCGTGACGATCCGCGGATACACCTACCGCAGCAGCGTCGCGGTCATGGGAGGCACCTACATGATCGGGGTCAGCGCCGAGAACCGCGCTGGCGCGGGGGTCGAGGGCGGCGACGAGGTCGACGTCGAGCTTGCACTCGATACGGCGCCGCGCGAGGTGAGCGTGCCGGCCGATTTCGCGGCGGCACTCGCGGCCGAGCCCGACGCTGCGCGCACGTTCGACGACCTGTCCTACAGCAACAAGTCGTGGCACACCTACCAGATCGCGGGCGCGAAGTCCGACGAGACGCGCCGGCGACGGATTGTCAGGTCGATCGAGGCACTTCGCGAGGGCCGGATCCGCTAGCCGAAGCCGCGACAACCGCCAGGGCCACCACCCACACCATCGGCAGGGAGCCATGCACGTGAACAAGGTCACCTCGAACGATGGAACCGTCATCACCTACGATCGCCTCGGCGACGGGCCGCCCGTCATCCTGGTCTGTGGCGGTTCGACGGATCGCTGGTCGAACGCCGGCCTGGCAGCGATCCTCGCGGCCGATTTCACGGTCTTCAACTACGACCGTCGCGGGCGCGGCGAGAGCGGCGACACCCCGCCATACGCCGTCGCGCGCGAGGTCGAGGACATCGACGCCGTCATCGGCACGGCCGGCGGGCCGGCCTTCCTGTACGGCTCGTCGTCCGGCGCCAGCCTGGCGCTCGAAGCGACCGCCGCCGGCCTCGCGATCCGGAAGCTGGCGCTCTGGGAACCGCCGTACATCCAGGATCCGGCCGCTCGTCCCCCGGCCGACCAGGTCGAACAGTACGAGCGGATGCTCTCCGAAGGCCGCCGCGGCGATGCGGCTCAATACTTCATGGAGAAGGTGGTCCGCATGCCAGCGGAATTCGTCGCCGGCGCGCGCAGCCAGCCATGGTGGGCCGCCACCGAGGCGCTCGCCCACACGCTCCCGTACGACGCCACGATCATGGGTGACTACTCGCTCCCGATCGATTCCGCCGACAGGGTGAAGGTGCCGACGATCGTGATCACCGGCGGGGCCAGCTTCCCGTTCATGCGGGAGACCGCCGTGGCCCTCGCGAAGGTCCTCCCGCTCGGCGAGACCCGCGTCATCGAGGGACAGGAGCACAACATCTCGCCGGAGGCGATCGCGCCGGTCCTGAAGACGTTCTTCCTCGGCTAGCGCGTCGAACCGACAGCGCATCCCTCGCGCCGGCGGCGATCGGCCGCCGGGGCATCCGCGTCCGTCAGGCGCCGTCCATGGCCCGGGCGACAAGCCGGATCGCCTCGTCGATCTCGGTCTCGGTGAGCGTCCCGTAGCCGAACAGCAGCCCGCCGGGCCCGTCACGGCGGGCCAGGTAGTACGGCGACACTCCATCGACCGCGACACCCAGCGCCGCGGCACGCTCGATGAGTGCCGCCTCGCTCACTCCCGCGGGCAGCCAGGCGACGACGTGGAGCCCGGCGGATGCCCCCACGGGCAGCAATTTCAGGCAGGTGGCGCCCGAGCCGTCCGGTTCATGCCGGTCGGCACTTCCGCTCGGCCGGGTTCGGGGCGATCATTGAGGGTCGCGGACGCCTGTGCCCGACGTCCCGGAAAGGAGGCAGGTCGATGGAGCTTGCCATCGCACTTGGGCTCGGCGGTGGGGTGGTCCTGATCGTGGGAGCCGTCGTCTTTGGGGTGCTCGCCCAGCTCATTGGAGAAACCCGCACCGGCTTCGAGTGGCTGGTGGACGGGATCGCGGCCGGCGCCGGTGCGCTCATCGCGAGTGAGTTCATCACCAGCTGGCGGACCTTCGAGCCCGTGTGGGACGGACTCGCACTCGTGCCCGCGCTGATCGGTGGCCTGGTCGTCGGGATCGTTATCGAGCTGGCGACCCGGTTCATGACAGGCGGGACGTATACGCACCGGCCGACCCCGGCATGACCGATCGTCGGCCGATCGTCGCCTGACGCGTGAGGACGACCCGCCGGTGGGACAGCCGGCGGGTCGTCCTTCTCCGTGCGGGCTCTGCCTGTCGGTGGGAGTTGGACACGAGGAGTTGGAGCCATGACCTACGAATTCGCGACGCGTGAGCTCGCGGAGCAGCCGATCGTCTCGATCCGGGAGCGACACGCGCAGGCGGAGATCCCCGGATTCCTTGGCCGAGCCATCGCGGAGCTGTTCGAAACGCTCCGGCTCCTCGGTGCCAGGCCGGCGGGCCCGCCGTTCGTCATCTATCACGCGTTCGGCCCCGACGACGTCGACGCCGAGGTCTGCGAGCCGGTTGTCGACGCCATCTCGGCAACCGGACGGATCCGGGCGCGGATCCTGCCGGCCGTGACCGTCGCCCGTACGCTCCACGTTGGCCCATACGAGAACCTCGGGGCCGCCTACGATGCGCTCACGGAGTGGATCCGCCGAAGCGGACTCGAACCCGCGGGACCCGTCCAGGAGCGCTATCTCAACGGCCCTGGCGACCAGGTCTCACCCGACGCCTACGAGACCGAGATCGAGATCCCGATCACCAGGGCGCTCGTCGCGGCCGGCTAATCCCGGCGGTCGTCAGGAGACGGGCGCGGGCGAGGCGGCCCGATCGTAGCCGCGCGTGAACGCGGCCAGGTCGGCCGCCAGCAACTCCGGGTGCCGCCCGACCACGTTGGCGAGTGCCTGCCTGACGGACTCCGGGCTCACGATCGGCCGGCGGGCGATCAAGGCTCCAAGCGCCACCACGCTGACGAGCCGGTCGTCGCCCGCGGCGCGTGCCAGGGCGGTGCACGGGAGCGCGAGCAGCTCGACGTCCACCCGCCGGGGCTCCGCCTCGATCAGCGAGGCGTTGACGACAAGGAGTCCGCCAGGCGCGAGAAGCGCCTCGAACTTCGCGAGCGACGGTGGGTTCAGGGCGACGACGCTGTCGGCGGTGTCGACGATCGGCGAGCCGATCGGTCGGTCGGCGACGATGACCGTGCACGAGGCGGTCCCACCCCGCATCTCGGGACCATACGACGGCATCCAGGAGACGTCGCGGCCCTCGATGACCGCCGCCTCGGCCAGCACGTGGCCGGCAAACAGCAGCCCCTGCCCACCGAACCCGCCGAAGATCGTCGCGTGCTGCATGGTCAGCCCTCGCCGGCGGACGCGCCGGCCTCCTTGAGGCGATCGACGATGACGCCCAGTGGGTAGGTCTTCACGACGTCGTGCGCCAGGTGGTCCATCGATGCGGACGGCGTCATGCCCCAGCCGACCGGGCAGGTCGAGAGGATCTCCACGATCGACAGGCCGCCGCCCGAGAGCTGCGTCTCGAACGCCCGCCGCAGCATGCCCTTGGTCCGCCCGACCCACGCGGGATCGGCGATGGAGCCGCGGGCCGCGTACGAGACCCCGGGCAGCAGCGCCAGCATCTCGGTGATCGGGATCGGGTAGCCCGCGAGCCCCGCCTCGCGACCCGTCGGGCTCGAGGTCGTGCGCTGGCCGAGGAGGGTGGTAGGTGCCATCTGGCCGCCGGTCATGCCGTAGATGCCGTTGTTGACGAAGATCACGCTGATCCGCTCGCCGCGTGCCGCCGCGTGGACGATCTCCGCCGTGCCGATGGCGGCCAGGTCGCCGTCACCCTGGTAGGTGAACACGAAGGCATCCGGACGAACCCGGCGGACGCCGGTGGCCACCGCGGGCGCACGGCCGTGCGGCGACTCCACGAAGTCGACCTCCAGGTAGTCGTAGGCGAACACGCTGCAGCCGACGGAGGCCACGCCGATCGTCCTGGGACCGAGGTGCATCTCGTCGAGCAGCTCGGCGACCAGGCGATGGATGATCCCGTGACCGCAGCCCGGGCAGTAGTGGGTCGACCGGTCGGCCAGCAGCTCCGGCCGGCGATAGATGATCCGTCGCGGGTCGGCCGTGCGGGTCCGCGTCATGGTCATCGCCCGCCTCCTTCGGCGGCCCAGGCACCCTGCTCGATCAGGCTCAACGGGTCGGGCTCGGCGGTCGCTGCGTCCTCCGTCTCCGGCGTCCAGCCGGTGATCGGGGTCGTGGTGGCCCAGGCTCTTCGGAGCACTTCGAGGACCTCGCTCGGCGTGGGGACCATGCCGCCCGTCCGTCCGTGGAAGAAGACCGGCGTGCGTCCCTCGACCGCCAGTCGCACATCCTCGACCAGCTGTCCGGCGGACATCTCGAGCACGACGATCGCCCGTAGCCTTGGCGCGATCGAGGACAGCTCCGCCGACGGGAACGGCCACAGGGTGATCGGCCGGAAGATGCCGACGGGCAACCCGTGCTCGCGGGCGCGTTCGACCGCGGTCCGCGCGACCCGGGCCGCCGTACCGTAGGCAACGACCGCGATCTCGGCATCCTCGAGCTGCTCGCCCGCCCAACGGACCTCGTTCGCCGTGATGGTCGCGAACTTCGCCTGGAGCCACCGGTTGTGGGCCTCGAGGTCCTCCGGCTGGAGGTGCAGCGATCGGACGACACGTGGCGTTCGCCCGTCCGCCCCGGAGAGCTGCCAGTCCTCGGACCGCCGGGGCGGCATCCGGTAGATCGGGACGACCGGCTCCATCGCCTGGCCCATGACGCCGTCGGTGAGGATGATGACCGGGGTCCGGTAGCGCTCGGCGATCTCGAAGGCATCGGGGACGAGTTGCACCGCCTCCGCGATCGATGACGGCGCCAGAACCGGTACGCGGTAGTCGCCGTGACCGTGGCCCTTGGTGGCCTGGAAGTAGTCCGCCTGGGAGGCGCCGATGCTGCCGAGCCCCGGCCCGCCACGCATGACGTTGATCAGGACCATCGGCAGCTCCGAGCCCGCCATGTAGCTCATCGCCTCGGCCATGAGGCTGATCCCCGGGCTCGACGAGGAGACCAGCGCACGGGCGCCCGTCGCCGCGGCTCCGAGGGCCATGTTGATCGCGCCGAGCTCGCTCTCGGCTTGGACGAACGTCCGGCCCAGCTCCGGCATGCGCTGGGCCATCCATTCGAGCAGCTCCGCCTGGGGCGTGATCGGGTAGCCGAAGTAGGCGTCGCAACCTGCCTGGATGGCGGCCTCCGCCATCGCCTCGTTGCCCTTCATCAGCACCGGTCGGGTAGGTCCGTCCGCCACGCCTGGCGGGTCCATGGTGGCGTGCACCGAGCCCATGTCAGACCCCCTTTGGTCGTGCGTAGATCGTGAACACGGCGTCCGGGCAGATCCGTGCGCAGAGGGCGCAGCTCGTGCAGGTCGCGGCATCCGTCAGGTGGACCGGGTGATAGCCGAGCTCGTTCACGATCGATTCGTCGAGCTCGAGGAGGTGCTTGGCGCAGACGTCGACGCACAGGCCACAGCCCTTGCATCGGTCGCTCGCGATCTCCAGTGGCTCGAAGGGCGCTGGCGCCTGGATCTCGTCTTGTGTCGGACTGAGGGCGACGGCCATCGACTACCTCCAAACGAACGCTACGCTC
The DNA here is from genome assembly GCA_041484785.1 of Candidatus Limnocylindria bacterium. Lineage (GTDB taxonomy): Bacteria > Chloroflexota > Limnocylindria > Limnocylindrales > CSP1-4 > SPCO01. The sequence continues at coordinate 27,905 of JBGPIH010000010.1, read as the reverse complement.
GGCCCGGCAGGCGGGGAGAGTGCCGAACGGCGCGATCACGGGGGCCGTTCGCCACCCCCCGCCCCGTGCCACCCGAGGGCTCGAACCTCGATCGCCCGAAGGTCATGCCCATGCCACGTGCCGAGCTCGACCGACATGGCGGCACTGGTGACAATCGGCCCAGCCCGAGACGCCCTGCGGCACTGTGAGCGTGCCCCGCGACGGTCGACGATGCGTGGGACACCGAGGCGTCGGGCCTGTCCGTGGCCGTCGCCTTCGGTCACCTCGTCGTGGCAGTGAAAGGCACGGCAGCCAGATGAAGATCCTCGTCTACGGGACCGGCGTGATCGGCACCATCTACGGCTACGTGCTCGCCCAGGCCGGACACGACGTCACGCACTACGTTCGGCCGGGCCGGGCCCCGGCGGGCCAGGCGGGCCTCAGGATCCGCCTCCTCGATGGTCGGACCGCCGAGTCGGGCGAGCTGGACACGGTCTACCGTGCGACGATCGTCGACGGGTTCGGCCCCGGCGATGGCTACGAGCTCATCCTCGCCAGCCTCAAGCATTACGAGATCCCGTCGATCCTGTATCAACTTGCGGTCGATGGCGGCAAGGCCGACATCCTGTTCTTCAACAACTGGTGGGACGACGTTGCGGCGATCGACGACGTCCTGCAGGGCCGCTACCTGTGGGGCTTCCCCGTCGCCGGCGGCGGCTGGACCGACGGCGTGCTCGATGGCGCGCTGCTCGATCGCGTCCACCTCGGGGAGGTCACCGGTGTTGCGACGCCGCGCCTGGCGCGCGTCCGGCAGCTGTTCGAGAGCGCCGGGCTCAGCGTCGAGCTGGACGCCAACATCCTCGCCTGGCTGTGGGTCCATTTCGCGACCGAGGCGGGCCTGATCTCGTCGGCGGTCGCAGCCGGCGGCATTGACGCTCTCCTCGACGACGCCGCGACCCTCGAGGCAGCCATCCTGGCCGGACGCGAAGGCCTCGAAGTCTGCCGCGCCCGCGGTGTGCCGGTCGACACGATCCCGGACGCGCAGACGTTCTACGCGCCGGCCGCCGCGGTCGCTGTCGGGATCCACGACTTCTACGCGACCAACCTGCCCGCCCGCAGGATCCTGGAGCGCCATACCGGGGTCGAGGAGCTCAAGCGGATCTTCAGCGACGTCGTGAGCACGGGTCGCCAGCTCGGGGTGGCGATGCCGCGGCTGGCGGCACTCGAAGCGGCTGTCGAGACCTGGCCGGGCTCGGCCGGCGAAGTCGGCGGGCCGGTCATCCGGGAAGCGGTTGCCGGCCGGGCGTAGGCCTGGAGCGAAGCTCAGCTCGCCGCGTGATCGCCCAGCTGCGCCTGGGCGAGGAACAGGTTGACGCCGCTGTCGATGAGATCGAGCAGGCGCCGGGTCGTCCGCTCCTCTTCCACCTGCTCGTCGATGAACCAGCCCAGGAACTGGAAGGTCCGGTGATCGGCGTCCGCCTGGGCCACTCCGGCCATGGCGTTGAACTGCTCGGTCACCCGTAACTCGTTGTCGAGGGCGGTCCGAACCGCAGCGGACGCGGACTCGAAGCTGGTCGGCGCGCCCGGGATCGCGGGCAGGTCGAACGGGACCTCGTTGTCGATCAGGAAGGCCATGATCTTGCTGGCATGCTCGGCCTCCTCGACCGCCTGCGCGTGGAACAGGCGGCCCCAGCCCTCGAGGCTCTGCCGTTCGAAGTAGAGCGCGATGCCCATGTAGGCCTGATGCGCGGCCAGTTCATGGCCGATCTGCTCCCGAAGCAGCGTGGCGAGTCGGTCGCTGATCACGGTTGTCTCCTCGATGCCCCCGGCGAGGGGCGAGATGCCAGCGGGGAATGCCGGCGAAGATAGCGGCGCCGGTCGGCCGCGGCGCGGCGGAGGTCCCCTCAGGCGCCCGAGCGGTTCAGGACGGTGCCAGCTCGGCTTCCCAAAGGAGCTCGATGCCTTCGGACCATTCGACCGGGTGATCGCGCCGCACCCGCCGCTCGTCCGCCTCGAGCAGCATCCACAGTTCGGGATGACCGGACCGCAGCGCCCAGCTCGCTCGATAGCGCCCGATGATGTCGCCGAGGAACGCCGAGTAGCGGGCGAGGGGGCTGGCTGCCGCCAGGTGCGCCTCGAACCCGGGGATGTAGTCCACCGCGACGAGGAGCCGGCCGAAGAAGGCACCGACGGTCTCGGCGCCGTGGTCCCAGCCCTGGGAGTGACCGCCCCGTCGAAGCAGTGGCGCTGGCGAGGTGAAGACCGCGATCGTCGTGTCCTGGATGGACGCCGCCGCCACGTGCCCGCCGAACGTCAGGTACTCGTTGGACACCTTGAGCCGATCGACGATCCGGATCAGGCCCCAGGTGAACTCGGCATCGACCGGCAGCTCGGTATCGCGTGCCAGCACGTGCTGCACGCCGCGGCCCCCGGCCGTCACCCAGTAGGCGACGAACTCCGGGTCGTAGTGGCGAAGCGTTGGCTCGGGCCGGAAGGCGACGAGCAGGTAGGCGGGGCCGGGTCGATCGGGCAGGTCGGAGCAGGCGATGAAGCCCAGGTTCTCGAGCAGGCTGGCGGCGCCCGGCGGATCCAGTTGGGGCGGGAGCGGTTCGCGCACGTTCATGGCATGACCTGCAGGTGGCGAGCGTCAGCTCGCCGCGGGGGTTCCCTCGACGATGATGGCACGCGGCGCAGCGGCCGCGTCCTCGGCCAACAACGGCATCAGGTATCGCTCCTCTCGCTCGATATGAGCGCGGACGAGCGCTTCGAGCCCGAACAGGTGGCAGCGCAGCTCGGGGAGGCGCGCACGCCCACGATCCTGCGTCAGGAGGTGCTGGTCGGCGCGGAGCCTGGTCGCCATCTCGCGAACCTGCCCATGATCGAACCGCGCGGCGCGGGTCGCCCAGGGCGTCCCCGTGCGCGCATCGATCTCCGGGTAGAGCCACGACTCCTCCCACGCGATGTGCGGCTCGAGCTCGCGATCCAGCCAGTCGAGAATCCCCAGGACCCGGACCGATTGCTCGGGTGTCACCCAGCCGCCGATCTCGCAGGCGACGTCGTGGATCCGATTGATCCCGCGCACGAGCTCACGGTGCTCGTGTTCGGTGAATGCCCAGACCGCCCCGGGGGCGCCTGCCCTGTCAGCCATCATTCGGTCCTCGCGCTGGATCAGTGATCCCGCTGTCCGTTCTGCTGCCTTCAACCATCGGCCCGGGGTCTCGCGGCGGACAGACTCGGATGTCACCATCCTCCGGGCCATCCGGCCCGTTCTCTTCCGGCAGGACGGAGGCCGGGGCGCCCTCTCGCAAACCCGTCAGATCGTCGCGTTCGCGATCTCGAGCTCACGCAGCGTCCAGCCGATCAGCCGGCCGGCGGCATCGGCGTCGAGGACATCGCACGCCCAGTCCCAATGGATCGAGACGACGTCGCCGTCCGTCACGTCGCCGATGAAGCCGTGGCCGTCGCGCCAGCCCGAGATCCGTTCGCGCCGCGGGTCGCCCAGCTCGAGCCGGCCGTCCGTCAGGCACAGCGGGACCGCGTTGACGATCAGCGCATCGCCGTCGCGTTCGAGCACCCGGCCCCACCGAATGCGGCACGAGTCCATGGTCCGAAGGACATTGGCGACCTGTTCGCTGCGCATCAGCCCGACCTTCGGGAAGACATCGAGGACATGGAAGGCGTGACAGGGCTTCGAGCCGGCGGGCGCGCTCGATTCGAGCCATTTCCAGGTGGGCTGACCGAGCTTGGGCCGGAACCTGAGCCTGAGCGATTCGCCAAGCAGGTTCGGCGTGACCGCCTCGAGCAGCGGGCTGCCCAGCCAGTAGGCGTCAACGACCCGCCGATCGAGCGGATCGGCGATTCCATTGGCCCGGGCGATCAGCTCGAGATACGGGTAGGCGCCTTCGAAGCCGAGCGCGAGCGCTCGCAGCTCGCGCTCGTCGCCGCCCTGGCTCGCATCGCCGAACAGGGCCGGGGCATTGTCCGGCCCACACAGGCCGAGCCGGTTCGGGCCGTAGGCGTAGCGGGCGAAGAGGACCGGCCCGCTGACCTGCGGACGAGCGGCGTCAGGCCTCGATGCCGGCAGGAGTTGCACGGAGTTCGCGAGGTCGATGGGCGCCGACGAGGGCGACGAGCGCCGTCCCGGCAATGACCACGAGGTAGCCGACCACGACGCGCGGGTCGGGCGCGGCGCCCTTCGAGACGGCCGTCAGGACGCCCGTTACCACGGCCGCCAGGACGAGCACGCTGGTGACAGTCGTGGCGGGCGCGAAGCGGAGGGCAGCGAACCACGTGGCAACGTAGCCGGCCAGGATGCCGCCGGTGATGACGACCCACAGCCAGGCCTCGCCGGAGAGCGCGCCGAGGCCGCCGAGCCTGCCGCTGACGGCGAGATAGCCGAGGAGGACGACGAGGCCGAGGCCCATTCGCGCGGCCCCCAGGAGCTGCGGCGAGATGCCGGCGAGGAGGCGCCGGGCGAGGACGACCTCGACCGACCAGAGGATCGTGGCGGCGGCGATCATCGTCTCGCCCGGGCCCCAGCCCATCCCGGTCGGGGGCGCGATGAGCGCCTGGCCGGCGAGGAGGATGCCGAGTGCCGTGACCTGGATGAGCCCGAGTCGCTCGCCGAGGAGTGGGACGGCCATCAGGGCAACCCAGATGAACATCGTCTTCTGGATGAACGCCGCGGTTGGGGCGGTGGCGACCGCGAGACCGCTGAAGAACAGGACGAACGGGATGCTGCCACCGATGATCGCGATTGCGACGAGCCCGAGCCGGTTTCGGCCGCTGAGCGTCCGGGCCTCGTGTCCGGCTCCCAGGCCCAGGGCCAGGACGATCAGGACGATCGCGGCGACGCCGTTCTTCGCGGTGGTGTAGACGGCGGCGTCGGAGACGAGCTTGACGCCGAATGCGTTGAGGTAAACGGCGAGGCCGCTGATGGCGGCCGTGGCGAAGGCCAGGGTGACGCCTCGCCGTCCGGCGAGGGCCGTCGGTGCTGCTGAACGGCGAGCCATGATCAGCTTCCTTCCGTGTTAGCCACCCTCGGGTGGTACGACCCCGCGCAGCGCGGCTTCGGCGCGCGCTGCCTCATCGAGCATGGTTCGGATCTCGTTCGCCTCGTCGGGATCGAGAACGCGAAGGACCGTCCCGGCAGATACGACGACCCAGTCGCCGACGGCGGTCTCCGGCACGAGCATGAGCGACGCCCGGCGCCGTCGCTGGTCCGTCTCCACGAGGGCCGTGCCGTCGGCGACCTCGAGAACCTGGCCGGGATAGGCGATGCACATGGCCCGAGGATACGCGCACCCGCAACGCCCCCGGGCGCCGCGAGCCGCATCAGCCGCCTCCTCCTGGATCGGTTGATGGACGGACCCGCCCGACCGCGTCGAGGATCGCAGCGGACAGCTCATGAAGGGCGCCCGCGACCGGCCGGCTGAAGGATTCGCCCAGCCCGAAGTGGGAGCCCCCGATCGCCACGATCCGGCCGCGCAGCGGCCGGCCGCGCATCATGTCGGCCAGGCCGACGACCTCGGGCAGGGTGAGCGCGTGCGATGAGCGCGGGTGAATGCCCTCGGCCCTGCCGATGAGCCCGCCCAGCGGAAGGTCGACGATGACGCCCCGGTCGATGCCGGTCGCCGCATCGACGATCACGACACCGGCGCCGGGCGGGATCGACAGGAGATCGTCCACGTCGAGCATGCCCACGATCCGCACCGCGACATCGCTCGGGAGGCTCCCGTCAAGGAGCTGCGAGGCGGCGATCGGTGCTCCGTCGTCGCCACGGTCCCGGGAGCCGCACACGAGGACCTCGACCGCGACCGTCCGTCCCCGCCGGGGGCGGGCGGCTCGCTCGGGCTTCGGTCCGGCGTGCACCACCGTCCTCATCCCGCGTCCTCCACATCGAGCCGCAGGAAATGGGTGGCGCAGCTGATGCACGGGTCATAGCTCCGGATGAGCTGTTCGATCCGGAGGGTGGCCTGGTCCTTCGGCAGATCCAGGACGCGCGGCGCGAACGACGTCAAGTCGGCCTCGATTCCGGCCTGGTTCTGGCTCGTCGGCGGCACGATCTGGGCCGTCCGGACGAGTCCCCGTTCGTCCAGCTCGTAGGCGTGGAAGATGAGGCCACGTGGAGCTTCGGTCGCCCATGCGGCGGAGGCCGGCCCCGGGCGCCAGGGGGTGGCGGCCCGATCGGGTGGCTGGTGGGCCTCGATGATGTCGATCGCCTCGGCGGTCGCGTCGACGATCTCGATCGCCCGGGCAACGATGCTCCGGTAGGGATTGGTCCGGATCTCGTCGGCCAGCCCGGTGCGGGCGAGGGCTGCCGCCGCGAGCGGATGGAGCGTGTCGGCGGCGAGGGTGAGCCTCGATGCCGGGCCGAGCAGGTACGGTCGGTCGGCGAGGTCACGCGACTGGAGGGCGTGCGACCAGGTGACCTGCGATTCGTGGAACTCGGTGCGCCAGTCGGTCGCGGCAATGTCCAGGCCGTCGGTGGACACGATCCGGCCCTCGTTCATCGGGTACTCGTCGGGGTGGCGGAGGGCCACCAGCCGAGCGTCACGGTGAAAGTCGGGTGGCTGAAGACCGGCGACCAGGTCGACCGTCTTGAGCGCGATCTCGAGGGCCTCGACGAGCAGCGGCTGCAGGGCGGTGAGCTCGCCACGCCGGAAGGCTCGCGAAAACCCGCCGACCCGCACCGAGACCGGGTGGATCGCCCGCCCGCCGATGAGCTCGACGATCCGGTTGCCTGCCTTCTTGAGGGTCAGGCCCGCCTCGACCGCGGAGCGGTGGTCCTGGGCGAGCTCAAGGGCGCTGGCGTAGCCCATGAAGTCCGGCAGGTGGAGCAGGTACACGTGGAGGGCATGGCTCTCGATCCACTCGCCGCAGTAGAGCAGGCGCCGGAGCGCGCGGATCCCGGGCTCGACCTGGATCCCGAGCCCGTGCTCGAACGCGTGGACCGCCGTCATCTGGTAGGCGACCGGGCAGATCCCGCAGATGCGGGCGACGATGTCGATGACCTCGTCGGGCGTGCGGCCCACGACGAGCTGCTCGAAGTAGCGGGGCGCCTCGAAGATCTCGAGGTGCGCCTCCTCGACCGCGCCGTCCCGAACGCGCAGTCGGAGCGAACCCTCGCCCTCGACCCGCGTCAGACCGGCGATGTCGACGGTCAGGTCGCCGCTGCCGCCGCCGAACGCGGCCATGTCATGCATCGGTCGTCTCCGAGGGTGCGCTGGCCGGCCCGGGCGGTCCCCCATGGGCGTCGATCACGGACCGGAACGGCTCCGACCAGGCGGTGAAGCCGGAGAACAACCGGCTGATGTCGGCGGCGTTCCGGCCATCCGACAGCCACGCGGCGAGGGATGTCGTGTTGGCCAACTCGCGTGGGCCGAAGCAGCCGTAGCAGCCGCGACCGTAGGCCGGGCAGAGCGCCCCGCAGCCGGTCCGTGTCACGGGGCCGAGGCAGGGGATGCCGCGGGCAACCGCCACACAGACGAAGCCGCGTCGCTTGCACGTGAGGCAGACCGCTTCGTCGGGAAGCTGGGGCCGCCGGCCGGTGACCAGGGCGATGAGGAATTCGCGGAGCTGGTAGGGCGAGATGGGACACCCACGGAGCTCCGCGTCGACGTGCACGAAGTCGGCGACCGGGCGGGCCATCGCCAGCGATTCGACGTAGCGGGGCTCCGGGTAGACGGCGTGCCGGATCGCTTCATGGTCGAACCAGTTCCGGATGGCCTGGATCCCACCGGCCGTGGCGCACGCACCGATCGTGACCAGGACCTTGCTCACCGCCCGCAGCCGAGCGATCTCCTCGACCTGCTCGGGGGCGCTGATCGAGCCTTCGACGAACAGGACGTCGAACGGGCCGGCGGATCGTCGCGACGTGGCCTCCGCGAACTCGACGATGTCGACTTTCTCGGCGATCGCGAGGAGCTCGTCCTCGAGATCCAGCAGCGTCAGCTGGCAGCCGTCGCAGGAAGCGAACTTGACGACACCGATGCGCGGGCGATGCGGTGACAGGGCACGCGGCGATTGATGCTCGTGCTCGACCGGCAGTGAGGCGGTCATCACAGTCCCTCCCGACCGAAGGCAGTGCCCAGCTCGGCCTGGGAGAAGACGGGGCCGTCGCGACAGACGAAGAATGGGCCGAGCTGGCAGTGGCCGCACGTGCCGACGCCACAGGCCATGTTCCGTTCCAGGGTCAGCCAGAGGTCCTTGCGCGCGACGCCGAGGCGATTCAGCGTGGTGGCCGTCGCCTGCATCATCCGCTCGGGCCCGCACATGAACGCGGTGGCCCGCGAGCCGTCCCACGGGGCATGGTCGAACAGCTGGGTGACGATGCCGACCCGACCGAGCCACTCCGGTCCGGCCCGGTCGACGATCTCGTCGATCTCGAGGTCCGCCCGGCCGGCGAGGGCGTTCATCTCGGCGACGAACAGGCGGTCGCGAGGGGTCCGGGCGCCGAGATAGAGGCGCACCGCCCCGAACTTCGGTCGGTCGGCGAGGATCGCGTCGATCAGCGGCCGGAGCGGCGCCAGGCCGATCCCACCGGCGACGATGACGACGTCGCGGCCGTAGCCCGCCTCAACCGGCCAGCTGCGCCCGAGTGGGCCGCGCAGCGACAGCTCCGCGCCACCGGTCAGGCTGGTCAACGCTGCCGTCGCCGGGCCGACCGATCGGATGGTCAGGTCGAGGCCGTCCGGCCGGATCCTGGAGATCGAGATTGGCGGGACGGCGAAGCCCGGTAGCTCGACCATCACGAACTGGCCCGGCCGAGCCCCGAGGAGCGCCCGGTCCGAGGTCGTGAGGTGCAAGGTGGCCGTGTCCGCGGTCTCGAAGCCTGTCGCCCGCACGGTCGCCGTCACGTGGACCGCCGGCGCGACCGTCGCGAGCGCGGCCGGTGCCCGACCCTCGTCGGGAGACAGCGGCCACGGGATGGGGCCTTCGGGTGCGTCCAGCGGGGCGATCGCCATGAGCTCCTCGCGGACGTCGATCCCGACCGGGCACCAGGCGATGCAGCGGCCGCAGCCAACGCAGCCGGTGGAGCCGAACTGGTCCCACCAGGTCGAGAACTTGTGGGTCAGCCATTGCCGGTAGCGGTCCTTGACCTTGGGCCGGAAGTTCGCGTCGCCGGCAACCCGGCCAAAGCCCGCACTGAAGCAGCTGTCCCAATTCCGCGCCGTGGTCCCCTCGACGCCGTCGAGGTCCGATGCGACGGAAACGCTGGTGCAGAAGCAGGTCGGGCAGACGAGCGTGCAGTTCGCACAGGCGAGGCAGCGTTGGGCGACCTCCGCCCAGCGAGGATGATCGAGCGCCGCCCGCAACTTGGCCGACAGGCCCTCGGTCGGGACCGGGTCGCCGATGGCGTCGCGGACCGCGGTCACCTGGGCGACGGCCCGGGCGGACTCAATCGGCTCGGCCGATCGGAGCTGGAGCCGGTCGACGAGGGCCCCTCCCGCCTCGCTCGTCGAACGGATGACGAAGCCTTCATCGAGCTCCGACAGCACGATGTCCGCGCCGTCAGTCACCTCGGGGCCGGTCCCCATGGAGGTGCAGAAGCAGGTGCCCGCCGCGGTTGCGCATTCGACCGCGACGACGAGCGCGGCATCGCCGCGGGCGACGTGGTCGGCATCGCCGAGCGGGCCGGCACGCATGGCCCGATCCTGGATCCTGAGCGCCGCGAGCTCGCAGGCCCGGACGCCCACGAAGGCCACGCGAGGTGGCGTCTCCTCCACCGACTCGACCACGACCTTGCCACCTTCGCGGCGGCCGCGGGTCAACGGGACGATCGGCGGGTGGGTGAATCGCTTCCACGAGGTGACGCCGACGTTGTAGTCGAAGGCTCGCTCGCGACCGGTCTCCCGGAGGCGGTACGACCCGGGCGCGGTGTCGGCCGTCCAGCCGACCGGCAGCTCCGCGGTTGAGGCCAGCTCGTCGTGGACGATGGCGCCGTCGACGATGGTTGGTCCGAGGACGCGCCGCCCGTCGGCCGTCAGGACGGCGAAGAGTCGATCGAGCTCTGCACGTGGCAGGAACCTTGGGGTGGCCGTCACCACGGCTCTTGACCGGCGCGGTAGACGTCGAGGAGCTGGAGGCGCGTGGCTGCGAGTCGCCGTGCGACTGCCACGAGCACCCGCGGATAGATCGCGGCCGCCAGGACCGGGTCCGCCGCAAGTGCCGCCGCCAACTGCTCGCGCTCGAACAGCAGGGCGCGTGTCGGGACGAGGGTGACGCCGGTCGAGGTCGCCCCGGCGTCGGGAAGCAGCGCGGACCAGCCAAACAGGTCGCCGTCGTCGACGGTGATGATCGTCCGGTCGCCGACGCCCGGGATGGCCAGCCGCAACGCGATCCGCCCGCTCAGGACGACTCCGAGGGCCCGGCAGGGGATGCCCTCCTGGAGGACGGTCGCGCCCGCGGGATAGTCCTTGAGTTCACCGATGTCGGCCATTCGCTGGCAGATATCCGGCGGCATGTCCGCGGCGAACCAGGTCTGGGTCAGCAGCGCGCAGAGCGTGGTTGTCATGCGCCCAATCCTGGGTGGACGACGGGCCGGCATCGAGGGCCATTGGTCCCGCATCCGTGTGACTGTCGGCCGTCGTCCGGGAGTCCAAGTCGGTGCATGCTCGTGAAGGTCGGCAGGTCGAATCCTGGACCTGCCTCCTGGGAAAGGAAGCGCTCAGATGAAGATCCTCCTCGCGTATGACGGCGGTGATCCCGCTCGCCACGCACTCGATCTGACCGCCGAGCTCGCGCACAAGTTCGGCGCCGGCGTCGCCGTGGTCAGTGTCGTCCCGGTCCACCCCGGCCGGGTGCCGATCGACCCGTGGGACGACGTTCCGGTTCATGCCACCCAGCTCGCCGAGGCCAAGAAGCTCCTGGTCGCCCAGGGCATCGAGCCCGTGCTCATCGAGCAGGCCGGTGATCCCGCGGTGACGATCGAACGGATCGCCGAAGACGGCGGCTACGACATGGTGGTCGTGGGCTCGCGCCATCTGGGCGCCGTGTCTCGCGTCCTCCAGGGGAGCGTCTCTGAGCACGTCGCAACGCACGCCGCCGCAACGGTCGTCGTGGCCCGCTGACCCGGGCACTCGCCTTTACGGCACATCGAAAGGAAGACACCATGCGAGTCCTGCTCGCCCACGACGGGTCCCCGTCGTCCGATGCCGCCTGCCAGCTCGTCGGATCACTCGCATGGCCAGAGGAAACGGTCATCCAGGTCGTCGGCATTGCCGAACCGGCCGCCGAGCTGCTGGCGCCACTGGTCGTCGCGGCACCGGCGGTCGGGTCACTCGATGCTGAAGCCAAGCACGAGCTGGAGGGGATCCTCGACAAGGCGGTCGACTCGCTCGCGAAGCCATCGCTGGTCGTTCACCGCACGATTCTCATCGGCCGGCCGGCCTCGCTCATCGTCGACGCCGCGACCGACTTCCGGGCCGAGCTGGTGGTCGTCGGCAGCCGCGGTCGCGGCCCGTTGACGTCCATGCTGCTGGGCTCGGTCTCGGCCGAGGTGGTCGATCACGCCCCGTGCCCCGTGCTCGTCGTTCGGCGGCCCGACGCGGACGGCCTCCTGCTCGCCGTCGACGGCTCGCCGTCGGCGCAGGCAGCCGTCGCCTACCTCACCGCCACGCGCATCTTCTCCGGACGGCCGGTCGAGGTCCTGACGGTGGCACCCGGCACAGACCTGCCCGGGTCGTCGCCGCTGGCCGTGATCTCGGACCTCGCCTTCGAGTCCTTCGAGGAACGGCGACGCGACGACCGTCGGCACGCCGAAGACTTCGCCGCCAGCGCCGCCCAGCGGCTGATCGACGACGGGTATCACGCGCGCTGGTCGGTCAGCAACGGCAATGCCGCGCACGAGATCATCGAGGCCGCCAGGTGCTTTGGCTCCGGCCTCATCGTGATGGGCAGCCGCGGGCATACCGGCCTGACCCGGATCATGCTCGGGAGCGTCGCCCGCAATGTCCTGCTCCATACGGCGGCATCGGTGCTGATCGTCCGCGAACCGATCAGGGCCCGAGCGCCGGAGCATGCCACGCAGCTCGATGAAACCAGGGAGCCCGTCGGCGCCGGCAGGCGCTAGCCCGCGGCGTTCCCAAACCGCCGGTCGCCGTGCCCCGTCAATCGGGAATGAGCACGGCGGCTCCGGCTACCTCGCCCGACTCGACGCGGGACAGCGCGTCGTTGCCGCGCGACAGGTCGTGAATCTCCACCTCCGACTGCAGGGCCATCTGACCCGCCAGGGCGATGAATTCCTGGGCATCCGCCCGGGTCACGTTCGCCACCGACCGGATCGAGCGCTCCCACCATAGGTCGTCGTAGGCGAACGCCGGGATGCCGTCGAGGTGAATGGCGTTCACAACCACCGTCCCTCCCCGGTCCACCGCGCGGAGCGCCGAGATGACGACCGAACCGACCGGCGCGAACGTGATCGCCGCATCGAGCGGTGCCGGTGGTGGATCGTCGTACGCGCCGACCGAGACGGCCCCGAGCGCAAGCGCGCGGTCGAGATCTCGCGCTGACCGCGAGGCGACGTGGACCTCGCAGCCCCGTTGCCGGGCGACCTGGATGACCTGCCGAGCCGACGCTCCGAAGCCATAGAGGCCCAGCCGTCCACCGGCCGCGATCCCGCTCAGGCGCAGCGCCCGATAGCCAATGACGCCAGCGCACAGGAGGGGCGCCGCCGCCAGGTCGCTGAGGGCGGCCGGGATGCGGACGGCGACGTCGGCCCGGACGCTCGTGAGCTCGGCGAAGCCACCGTCTCGATCCCAGCCGGTGAATCGCGCGACGCGGCACAGGTTCTCGCGGCCGGTCCGGCAGAAGCGGCACGTTCCGTCGAACCCGGCCAGCCAGGTCGTGCCCACCCGGTCGCCGATCGCCCAGCCTGCGACGCCCGGCCCGACGGAGACCACGGCCCCCACCGCCTGGTGACCGGGAACGACCGGCGTCCGGTGCACCGCGAGGTCACCGGTCGCGATCTGGAGGTCCGTCCGGCAGACCGCGCACGCGGTGACCCGCATGACGAGCTCTCCCTCGGTGGGTTCCGGGTCGGCCAGCTCGACGAGCTCGAGCGGATTCTCGCCGACCGGGCGCGGCCGGCGGACGACGAGGGCGCGCATCAGGTGATCCCGAGTCGGTGCGCCTCCGAGCGCAGGCGATCGCGATGGTCGGGATGGGCAATCCCGACGAGGTCGGAGACGCGCTCGCGCAGGCTCCGGCCGAACAGCTCGGCCACGCCCCACTCGGTCACGATCGTCCGGGCGTGGGCCCGAGTCGTGACGACGCCGCCACCGCAGGCGAGGGCCGAGGTGATCCGCGACACCGTCCCGTTGGCGGCCGTGGATGGGAGGGCGATGATCGCCCGGCCTTCAGGCGCCAGGGCCGCTCCGCGGACGAAGTCCATCTGGCCACCGACGCCGCTGTAGATCCGGGAGCCGATCGAATCGGCCACGACCTGCCCCGTCAGATCGACTTCGATCGCCGAGTTGATGGCGGTCATGGTGCTGAACGAGCGGATCACGTGCGTATCGTTGGTGAAGTCGACGGAGCGCATCTCGACCATCGGGTTGTCGTTGACGAAGTCGTACAGGCGGCGCGTGCCCATCATGAAGGCGCTGACGATCTTCCCCCGATTGCGCTCCTTGCGGGCGCCCGTCACGACCCCGGCCTCGACCAGGTCGACCACCGCGTCGGTGAACATCTCGGTATGGATGCCCAGGTCCCGGTGTCCGAGCAGCGCCAGCGCGGTCGCGGACGGGATGGCCCCGATCCCGAGCTGGATCGTCGCGCCATTCGGGATGAGGTCCGCGACGTACTGGCCAATGCGCCGTTCGACATCGCTGATCGGACCGCTGGGGCGCTCATAGGGAGGCACGTCGACCTCGACCGCGAGATCGATGTCGTCGACGTGAATGAAGCTCTCGCCCAGGGTTCGCGGCATCGCCTTGTTGAGTTGCACGATGACCGTCTTGGCGGCCCTGATGGCGGCGTGCATCGCCTCGACCGACGTGCCGAGCGAGCAGAAGCCATGGACGTCGGGAGGTGTGGCGTTGACGAGGACCGCGTCGAGCGGCAGCGCGCCTCGCTCGAACAGGTGCGGCACATCCGACAGGAACACCGGCACGTAGTCGGCCCGGCCGTCATTCACGGCTGCCCGCGCGTTCGGTCCCACGAACAGGGCCCGATGCCGGAAATGCGGCGCCATGTCCGGCGCGAGGTGCGGCCCCGGCCCCTCGATGTGCAGGTGGATCATCCCGACGTCGCGCAATTCGGGCGCGCGGGCCACGAGTGCGTCGAGCAGGACGGATGGCGCAGCCGCGGCGCAGTGGACGTAGACCTCGTGCCCGCTCCGGATACCCGCCACGGCCTCAGCCGCTGAGACGATTCGCATCAGGCGTGGACCTTCACACGACCGGCCGGGGCCCGTGCCTCACGCGGTCTGTCGGGTCTTGCGCGGCGGCGACGCGTTCGGCTCGAGGTCGACCAGGCGGTCCGGTCGGTGGGTCATCGCGACGTACGCACGCTCGAAGTCCGTCCGCGCATAGGCCGGGCCGGAGACAACGACCCGGTCGTCGTCGACGACCTCATCCACGGTCCTGGCCTCGAAGGCAGCTTCAGTCTCGCCCGGTTCGCGATCGACGAGCTCCACCCGCTCGTGTCCGTCGGGCTCCTGCCCGACGATGAAGGCCTGGTCGTGATCGATCCACACGACGACCTTGTGGGCTGGTCGTGGCTCTGCAGTCAGTCTTCGAGTCGTCATGAGAGCGCCTCCATGTGACCTGAGGATGCCCCCTGGCGGGATCCACGGGCAGTGTCGAATGGCCGCTTGTCAGGGTCCACTCGGCCCGGCGGGCTGGTGACCCGGCGCGCTCGTGCGGGGACGTCCGACCCGGACCCTCGAATCAGCCGGCGACGAACGGGAGGTACTCGGGCCACCACATCGCCCGGTCGACGGCCGGCTCGATCTCCTCGTCGCGATACTGGCGGCCGTAGCCGCTGTCCCGAAGGTGCCGGACCACGGCAACGGCGATCGTCCGAGCCGTCTGCCGCAGGTCGCGAATCGGCGGGAACATCGCTCCAGACGCGAGCCGATCCGGCGACACCAGCGCCGCGAACTCGCGCGCGGCGACCAGGAACGCCTCGTCGGTGACCTCACGCGCCTCTGCCACGATCGCACCGAGGCCAACGCCGGGGAAGACGAACACGTTGTTCGCCTGGCCGATCGTGCGCGCACCTCCGGGCAACTGGACATCGGCGCTCGGGCTCACGGTGGCCACGAGGGCCCGGCCTGCCGTCCACTCGAGGACATCCGCCGGTTGCGCCTCGGCCCGATCGCCGGGGTTGGAGAGCGGCAGGACGATCGGCGTCGCGGCGTGCTGGCCGACCTCGCGGACCAGTGCCTCGGAGAACGCTCCGTGGCAGCCGGTCGTCCCGATCAGGACGGACGCGTTGAGGGCCCGTGCGATGGCCACCGGCTCGGACAGCTCCTGCGAGCTCAGGCCAGCGTCGAGGAACCAGCCCGGGTCCACAGCGAACGGCCGCTGATCCTCGGCCAGGTCTGTCCGGCCGAGATGGACGAGGCCGATGTGATCCATGAGGGCCAGCACGGGCCCGTCCGGGCCCGCGACGCCGTCCCGGACGCCGAGGTGCTTGCGCAGCAGTCCCGCGATGCCGATCCCCGCGGCGCCGGCGCCGAGGAACAGGAACCGGTCTTGGGCGAGTCCGCCCTGCTCGCGACGGGCCGCCAGCAGGCCGCCCAGGATGACCGCCGCGGTCCCCTGGACGTCGTCGTTGAAGCTTGCCAGCCGGTGGCGGTAGCGAGTCAGGATCCGCAGGGCGTTGTGTTGCTTGAAGTCCTCCCACTGGACGACGGCCGCCGGGAAGACGCGCTTCACCGACTCGACGAACGCCTCGAGAACCTCGTCGTACGCCTGGCCCCGCAGCCGGGGCGCGCGATAGCCGAGGTAGAGCGGATCGGCCAGCAGCTCCGGCCGGTCGGTCCCCACGTCGAGGGAGACCGGCAGCGTCCAGGCCGGGTAGATCCCGGCCCCGGCCGTGTACAGGGCGAGCTTGCCGACCGGGATGGCCATGCCGCCCGCACCCTGATCGCCCAGGCCGAGGATCCGTTCGTTGTCCGTCACCACGATCAGCCGGATCTCGTCGCCGGTGGCCGTTCGCAGGATGTCATCGATCCGGTCGACGTCCGAGGGCGTGATCCACACCCCGCGTGACCGGCGGAAGATGTGGCTGAACTCCTGGCAGGCACGACCAACGGTCGGCGTGTAGACGATCGGCAGGAACTCCTCCAGGTTCTCCGACAACACGCGGTAGAACAGGGTCTCGTTTCGGTCCTGGAGCGCCGCGAGGCCGATATACCGCTCGAGGTCGTCCGTCTTGCGGCGGACGTGCTCGAGCTCGAGCCTGACCTGCTCCTCGATCGTCATGACGCGGGCGGGCAGCAAGCCACGCAGCGAGAAGACATCGCGTTCCTCGTCGGTGAAGGCGGTGCCCTTGTTGAGCAGTGGCTGGCCGATGAGGTCGCGCCCCCGGCGGCAGACCGTGAGGTAGCCCCGCGGCGCCTCGAGTGCCGCTCGTGTCGGCCGGTCGTCAAGGATCCGTGCCGGGTCTGCCCCTCGCGCCGTGTCGCGCCGTGCGATTGTCGAGATTCCGTCCATGATCAGAGGGTGTTCCGCAGAGGGGACGAGGGCCAGAGCCATGCGACCCCTTGGCGCCGGGCCGCTCGGACCGAATGCGCCGCAGGTCCGCGATTCCCTGTTGGGGCCGTTCGGCACTCACGATGGCAACCATTGGCCGATGCTCGGGGCCCGCAGCCTGCAGCACCGTGGACGGTGTCGACAACGGTGCAGGAGGGCAACCTTCATGAGCACGGCAACCACCCCCGATCGGCCCGGAACACGACCCAGCACGCTGGTCTGGATCGACGCGCGCGAAGCGGTGATCGTCCGCTGGCAGGGGGCCGGGGCTCGAATCGAGCGGATGGCCTCCGACGTGCCGGCTCACCACCGTGCGACCGGCCACGTCCGGCACGACCCAAGCGTCCGAATGGGTGGCGGTGGTCCGCCACAATGGGCCAGCGAGTCGCATCGCCTCGAGCACCTCGATCACTTCGTCGAGGACGTCGCGAACCTGGTGGCTCCGGATGACGACGTCCTCATCCTCGGCCCGGGCACCGTGCGCGAACGCCTCGAGCGACACCTGCGGGAGGGTGACGAGCACCACGGGCGCCGTCGCGATCTGACCTGCGAGGCGTCCCCGCCGCTCACCGACCGCCAGCTCGTGGCACGGCTCCGCGCGGTCGCGGGCGCAGATCCGCGACGGCGGACCGTCGGGGCATACCGCTGGAGCAAGCCGCCACTGCAACCGAAGTCAGGGCAGGTGCCGGCCCAGCCGCGACGCGTCGTGGAGAAGCCGCGCCTGTCCGAGCGAAGGGAGCCGAGACCATGACAGCGGAATCCGCATCCCTCGAGCGCCCGGTCATGCGAGTCCTCCTCGCCGTCGATGGATCGGAGCCCGGAGGCCTCGCCGTCGACCTCGTGGCCAACGTCGCGTGGCCGGCCGGAACCGAGATCGTCGTGGCCGAAGCCGTCGAGTCCGGAGCCGGGCTCTACGGCGGGCCGTGGCCCGGACTCCCGGCCGCCGAGGCCGATCACCTGGAGACGGAGGTCCGGGCGCAGGCCACGCGCAACGTCGACGAGGCACGCGCACGGGTGGCCAAGCCAGGGGTGCAGGCCGAGACCGCGGTCCTCCGGGGACGCCCGGCCGTCGCGATCGGCGAGCGGGCGCGCGCCATGCGGGCGGACCTCATCGTCGCCGGAGGGCGCGGCCACGGGCGGATCGAGTCGATGCTGCTCGGCTCGGTCTCGGCCGAGCTGGTGGACCACGCCCCGACACCCGTGCTCGTCGCCCGGGGCCCGCGCATCGAGCGAATCCTGCTGGCCTGGGATGGGTCGTCCTGCGCGGCACGAGCGGCGGAATGCCTGCGAGCCTGGCCGATCTTCGCCGGCTCCGTGATCCACGTGCTCAGCGTCGCCGATATCGAGGTCCCGTGGTGGACCGGGTTTCCCGAGCCGGGCTCGCCGGAGCTGATGCCCATCTACGTCGAGACCGCGGAGGCGTCCCGGAAGCAGCACGACGAGATCGCGCACGCGATGGCGGCCGAGCTCCAGGCTGTCGGGCTCGACGCCACGGCGGATCGGCGAGAGGGCGACGCGGCGACCCAGATCCTGGCTGCGGCCGGTGCCTGGAAGGCAGACCTGATCGTGATGGGGACGCACGGTCGAACCGGGCTGGCTCGCCTCGTCATCGGGAGCGTCGCCAGGAACGTGCTCCAGCACGCCACGTGCTCCGTCCTGATCGCGCGGGAGAACGCGCCACACCTCGAACCTGGGGCTGGGCGTGCCGGCTAGACATCGATCGACTGAGGAGGTCGCAATGGACCGCAAGCGAGTGATCATCATGGGCGCCGCGGGACGCGACTTCCATGACTTCAACGTGGTCTACCGGGACGACCCCGGGGTCCACGTCGTCGCGTTCACCGCGGCCCAGATTCCGGGCATCGCCGACCGCCGCTATCCGCCGGAGCTCGCCGGCCCGCGCTACGAGCTGGGCATCCCGATCCTGCCCGAGAGCGAGCTGGAGCGGATCATTCGCGACGAGCGGGTCGACGCGGTGGTCTTCGCCTACAGCGACGTCAGCCACGAAACCGTGATGCACGCGGCCTCCAGGGTGCTGGCGGCGGGCGCCGACTTCACCCTCCTCGGACCTCACCGAACGATGCTCGAGAGCCACCGGCCGGTGGTCGCGGTGGGGGCGACCCGCACCGGCGCGGGCAAGAGCCAGACAACCCGCTACCTGGCGGTGCTGCTGGCCGAGCGCGGCATCACGCCCGTCGTCGTCCGGCACCCCATGCCGTACGGCGATCTCGTCGCGCAGCGCTGCCAGCGCTACGCGACGTACGAGGACCTCGACCGCTTCGAGACCACGATCGAGGAGCGCGAGGAGTACGAGCCGCATCTCGACGCGGGCCGGGTGGTCTACGCGGGTGTCGACTACGAGACGATCCTTCGCCAGGCCGAGCTCGAGGCGGACGTGATCCTGTGGGACGGGGGCAACAACGACTTCCCGTTCTACAAGCCCGACCTGTATGTCGTCGTCGCCGACCCGCTGCGGCCGGGCGACGAGCGCCACTACCACCCGGGCGAGACGAACCTGCGGATGGCCGACGTGGTCGTCATCAACAAAATCGATTCTGCCGAACCGGCCGCGATCGACGCCGTCCGGGCGTCGATCGCGGAACTCAACCCAAGGGCTGACGTGGTGACCGCGCGGTCGGACCTGACGCTGGTCGGCCCGCAGATCGAAGGCAAGCGGGTCGTCGTCGTCGAGGACGGCCCGACGCTGACCCACGGCGGGATGGCGTACGGCGCCGGTATCGTGGCCGCCCGTCGGTTCGGAGCGGCCGGGCTGGTCGATCCGCGACCGGTCGCGGTCGGGTCGATCCTGGCGGTGCTCGATCGCTACCCCGGGCTCGAGCCGCTCGTCCCCGCCATGGGCTACGGCCCCGCCCAGATCGCCGAGCTCGAGGCGACCCTCAACGCCGTCGACGCCGACCTCGTCCTGTCGGCAACGCCGATCGATCTGACTCGCCTGGTCCACCTGAACAAGCCGATCACGCGAGTCCGCTACGAGCTGTCGCCGGTTGACGGCAAGTCCCTGTCGGACATCATCGAACCCATCGTCCGTCTGGCGCGGACGCCAGCCATGACGGGAGCCTGATCCCATGCCCACCTCCCGGGCCCCGACGCCGCCCACATCCGCGGCGGTGCCGCGCCATTTCCTCACCCTCGACGGGCTCGGGCCCCGGGGCCTGCGCTCGCTGCTCGATCTGACCGGCAGGCTCAAGCGGGATCCGCGGGCTTTCCGGAACTGCCTGGCGGGCGGCCGGATCGGGATGATCTTCGACAAGCCATCGACCCGGACGCGCGTCAGCTTCGAATCGGCCGCCTGGATGCTCGGCATGCTGCCGATCGTGCTGCGCCCGGACGAGCTCCAGCTCGGCCGGGGCGAGACGGTGGCCGACACCGCCCGGGCGCTGTCGCTCTACCTCGACGCGCTGACCGTGCGAACGTTCGCCCAGGCATCGGTCGAGGAGCTCGCCTGTGCGGCGTCGATCCCGATCATCAACGCCCTCACCAACGAACATCATCCGTGCCAGGCACTGGCCGACGTCATGACCCTCGAGGAGGAGTTCGGCTCGGTGGCCGGGATCCAGGTCGCCTTCATCGGCGACGGCGACAACGTCTGCCACTCGCTGATCCAGGCGGCGGCGCTCGCCGGCTTCGAGCTCCGGATCGCAACGCCCCCCGGGTACGAACCGTCCGAGGCGATCGTCCTGGCGGCGCAGGAGCAGGGGCTCGCCACCGGCGGCTCGATCGTCCTGACGCACGATCCGCTCGAGGCCGTGTCCGGGGCGGAGGCCGTGTACGCCGACGTCTGGACGTCGATGGGCAGGGAAGCCGAACAGGCGACCCGAAAGGCAGCCTTCGCCGGGTTCACGGTGGACTCGCGGCTGATGAAGCGCGCCTCCTCGATGGCGATCTTCCTGCACTGCCTGCCGGCCCACCGCGGGGAGGAGGTCACCGACGAGATCGTCGACGGACCGGCCTCGCGCGTCTGGCCGCAGGCCGCCAACCGGCTGCACACCGAGACGGCGCTGCTCTACTCCGTCCTCACCGGTGATGCCACCGGGGCGCGCCTCGGATAAGCCGATCGGCCCGAACCGGGCTGGAGATCGGCGCCTGGACCGCGCAGTCAGCGGGGCTCCGCGCGCCGCCGTTCGAGCTGGTCAGGCGGGCCGTGTCGCGAGGGCCGTACGAGCCGGACGCCCGGATCCAGGCATCGGTGCCCGGAACCGGCGGAGTCGCAGCGCGTTCGAGACGACCGTCACCGAGCTCAGGGCCATCGCCGCCGCGGCGAGGATCGGGTCGAGCAGGATGCCCGTGAATGGGTAGAGAGCACCCATCGCGACCGGGATGAGGATCACGTTGTAGGCGAACGCCCAGAACAGGTTCTGCTTGATGTTCCGCATCGTCGAGCGCGACAGTGCGATCGCGGTCACGAGGCCGCGAAGGTCGCCGCTCATCAGCGTCACGGCGGCCGACTCGATGGCGATGTCCGTCCCGGTCCCGATGGCAACGCCAACATCTGCCGAGGCGAGCGCGGGCGCATCGTTGACACCGTCGCCGACCATGGCCACCCTTTGACCCTCGGCCTGGAGCCTGCGAACCTGGGTGGCCTTCGCCTCGGGACGGACGTCGGCGAGGACACGATCGACACCGGCCTCGGCGGCGATGGAGCGCGCCGTCGTCAGGTTGTCGCCGGTCAGCATCACGACGGCGAGACCCATCTGGAGGAGTTCGGCGACTGCTTCGACGGAGCCCGCTTTGAGCGTGTCGGCGATGCCGATGACGGCGGCCGGCCGGCCGTCGACCGCCACGAACACCGGGGTTTTGCCATCGGCGGCCAGGCGTTCCGCCGCCTCGGCCAACGGCGCGCTCGCCGCGGCCAGGAAGGCGGAACGTCCAACCACGACCTCACGGCCATCGACGACCGCCCGGATGCCCTGGCCGGCGACCGCCTCGAACGCGGCGGCCTCGGAGAGCTCGAGATGGCGCTCCTCGCGCACGTACCGGACGATCGCGTCGCCCAATGGGTGCTCGGACCCGCGCTCGGCCGCCGCCACGAGGGCGAGCAGCTCGTCGTCGGCAGGCGCGTCCGCGGCGCGGATGACGTCAGTGACCCGGGGCTTGCCCTCGGTGAGCGTGCCGGTCTTGTCGAGCACCACGACGCCCACCTTGTGCAGCTGCTCGAGGGCGTCCGCGTTGCGGAAGAGGATCCCGTGTTCCGCTCCCTTGCCGGTCCCGACCATGATCGAGGTCGGGGTGGCCAGACCGAGCGCGCACGGGCAGGCGATGATCAGGACGGCGATCGAGTTGACGAGCGCGAGGTTGAATGCCGGCTGCGGACCGACGGCGAACCAGACGACGAAGGTGAGCGCCGCCGCGCCGAGCACCATGGGCACGAAGACCCCGGTCACCGCATCGGCAAGACGCTGGATCGGCGCCCGCGAGCCCTGCGCTTCCTGGACGAGCCGGACGATCTGGGCAAGGACCGTGTCGGCACCGACCCGGGTTGCCTCGTAGGTGAACGAGCCCGACCCGTTGAGCGTGCCGCCGATGACCTCGTCGCCGGGATGCTTGCCGACCGGCATGCTCTCGCCGGTGACCATGCTCTCGTCGACCGACGAGAGGCCCTGGCGGACGAGACCATCGACCGGGATCCTCTCGCCCGCCCGGACGAGGACGAGGTCGCCCCGGACGACGTGCTCGATCGGGATGTCCGCTTCGCTCCCCTCTCGAACGACCCGCGCGGTGCGCGGCGCCAGGCCGATCAGCTTGCGGATCGCATCGGATGTGTGGCTCCGGGCGCGCGCCTCGAGGAAGCGGCCAAGGAGGATCAGGGTGATGATCGCCGCGGCCGTGTCGAAGTAGAGCGGGAGTTCGCCACCTGCCCCGATCCCCGCCGCGCGGAAGAAGTCGGGAACGGCGATCGCGGCGATGCTGTAGCCGTAGGCGGCACTCGTCCCGACGGCGACGAGGGTGTTCATGTCGGCCGCCCCGTGCCGGAGGGCGTTGAAGGCTCCGCGATAGAACGGCCAGCCTGCGTAGAACTGGACGGGCGTGGCTAGGGCCAGCTGGAACCAGGGGTTGCTGAAGAGCGCCGGGAGCCCGGGCGCGAGCGTCATCCGGGCAAGGCCAACGAGAATCGGCAGCGTGAGGACGGCGGCCACGGCAAGCCGGCGGCGGGTGTCCTCGAGATGGCGCTCGGCGAAGGTCGGCTCGGCGGCCGCCTCCCGATCGGGCTCGATCTGGTCGACGCGCGCGAGGTAGCCGGCCGCCTCGACCGCGCCGGCAAGGCTGGCGACGTCGGTCACGGCGGGATCGAAACGGATCGTCGCCGATTCGGTCGCGAGGTTGACGTTCGCGTCCTCGACCCCGTCAACCTTCTGAAGGAAGCGGGTGATCCGGTTCACGCACGACGCGCAGGTCATCCCCTCGACCGGGAATGACACGATCTCGATGGATCTGGACGGCGCGGTCATCGGGGCTCCGAGGTTGCTGATACTCCCTGGGAGTATACACCCACGGTTTGGCGGCCGCGCCGGACCCCGGGCGGAAGGCGCATCACTCGCTGTGCGCGACTCGATAGCCGAGCCCGCGGACGGTCTCCACCAGGCTGGGCCAGTCGCCGTCGTCACCAAGCTTGCGGCGCAGGCTGGCGACGTGGACGTCGACGAGCTGGTGCTCGCCCGCAAACGCAGGCCCGAACACCAGATCGACCAGCGACGCGCGGGAGACCACGACGCCACGATCTCGCACGAGCGCGGCGAGGATGCCGAATTCAGTGGCCGTCAGGTCGATCGGTACGCCGTCGACATGCACGTCGTGGCGCAGGACGTCGACCTCGAGGCCTTCGGGCGCCAGGCAGGGCCTGCTCATCGTCATGCCCCAAGGCTGCCGATGACCGCGCCCCGCGGCGCGGGCCGAACGGCAGCTTTCCGACCTGCCAAGCGGCCCGTCCGGCCGTGACGTGCCTCGTCAGTCGCGCACCAGGTCGGCCCTGGCTGGCTCGACCCAGCCGGGCGCGAGTCGGACAAGCCGCGCCTTGCCGAGGTTCTCGCGGACGATCCAGCGCACATCCGGACTTGGATCGGCCAGCCACGGCTCGAATACCGGGAGGCCGATCTCGGCGTCGGCGGCCACCGCGACGCTCCAGCCGTAACCGAGCGCCTGGCGCAGGACACGGACGTCGCCGGCGCGGCCGTCGACAGCATCCCGGACGGAGGCCGTCAGGCGGTCGAGGATCGCCAATGTCCTGGCTACCGCCCGCCGATTGCCAAGGAGGCGCGGCTCGCAGAGGGCGGCCATGGCGGCCCGTCCCTCGAGCGGCGACCCACTCGCCCAGCGCTCCATCTCGTCGCTCAGGGCATCGGGATCACCGTCGCCCCAGGCCTGGAGGGCCATGGCGACCGCCTCGCGGACGCGCCAGCGTGGATCGTTGGCCGAGCGACGCAAATCGGGCAGGGGCGATCGGTCGCCCGCCGCCACGAGCCGGCCCAGGCCAACGATCCCGACACAGGCGAGGAACACGTCGGGCGTGTTCTCGGGCGCGACGTCGGGACCCAGCGCCGCCCAGCGCTCCAGGTCGGAGCGGCTGCTGGCCCTCGAGGCGACGTCGATCAGCTCGAGGTTGCCGCGTGGCCCGGGCAGGCCTGAGTGCGCGCGCAGGTAGGACTCGCGGTCGGCCGTCGCCGCGAAGGCAGCCGCCTCCTCGTCACGCCGACTCACGGCCTGGCCGCCGTCTCGCCGGCACGGTCGAGTTCGACCGCGAGGAATCCAGACGACGCCGGCATCCGCGCACCTCGTTCGTCTTGCTGCCGATGGCTACGATTCGACGCGCGGAGCATCCGCCGTGGTTGGCGGGCCGTTCCAGAGCGGTTCGTCCCGAATCGCGCGATCCAGACCGACGAACGCGCTTCCGTGCGCGCTCTTGAGGCCGGTTGGCTCTTGGCGCTCGCGGCCGGACGGTGTTCCATGGACTCGACGGGCGCCGCGCCATGCCTGGGCGACCGCGCCCAGCCCTCGCCGCCGAACACGGTGGCGCCAGCAGCAAGGAGTGGAACATGGGGATCATTCGACGACTGATCACGTTGTTCTGGGGCGGGCTGGTGCTCGCGATGATCCTGGGCGCCTTCGGGGCGATGGCCGCGCGGCGACGGATCGTGCCGGTGGCGGAGCCGGACGCTGACGAGATTCGGCTCAAGGCCATCTTCGAACCGATCCACTTTCAGGGCCGAGCGACCCAGTTCCGAGGCGGGACGATCGAATGCTGGTACGGCGGCGGCGTCATCGACCTTCGTGACGCGGTCCTCGACGCGACGGGCGCGCGCCTCGAAGTCCGGGCGGTCTTCGGCGGTGCCCAGGTCCTGGTTCCCGAGGCCTGGAACGTCACCAGCAGGGTCATCGGCATCGGCGGCGTGGGCGATGCCCGGCCGCGGATCGAGCGGGCCGCCGACGCTCCGCACCTGACCATCGACGGCTTCGTGCTGTTCGGCGGTTTCGGGGTCACGTCGGACGTGCCGGAGGACGACCTGCGCGGCCTCGACGAGCAGATCAGGCGATGGGCGCGCCACGGTCACACGGCGTCGTCGGTCGAGCCGGCACCGCCGGTCGAGCCGGCACCGGAGCCTGCGAACTGACCTCCGACGAACGAGTTCACGAGCGCGAGGCCGACCAGCGTCGGCCTCGCGCTCGTTTGTCGCTGGGCACGGGCGCCCGCTGCTGCGGTCGCTCACGCTTCCGCGTACAGCGCCACGAAGTCCGACGATGACAGGACGCCTACCGGACGCCCACCGTCGTCGAGCACCACCAGCCGGTGGACCCGGCGGTCGCGCATCAACCGGGCGGCGTCGCTGAGTGAGCCGGTCATCGGGATCGTGATCGCGGGCGAGGTCATGAGCTCGCCGACGCGCAGGCCGCTCGCCTCGGTCCGGATGAGCCGGCCGATCGGCGCCTCTTCGACGGCCACGAGGTCCGTCTGGCTGATGACCCCGACGAGGGCGCCGCCGTGATCGATGACCGGGAGGCCACTGATCGAATACGAGCGCAGCAGGCGTGCCGCCTCCTCCAACGGCGCGTCCTCGCGAACCACGACCGGGTCGATGGTCATGACGTCGGCTACCAGCAGCTGTTTCGTGTTCATGTCCTGGCCTCCGTGGCGGACACGATCACGGTCCCGAGGCATCGGCAGCCAGAGCCAAACGGCCCGACTCTCACCGCCGCAAGTCCCCGTCCGCCCGGAGGTCGAAGTGGCAATCGCCGCCGACATCGAGGCGGCGGTCCCTTCCCCGTAGCCTCAAGCCGCGCCCGGTGTCGCCGCCAGGGCGCGGCTTCCCTGTACGGGCCTGACTCGTCCTAGGCCACGGGCTGGCGCAACAGCGTCCTCAGGCGCGCGGGCGCGCTGGTGCGCGGATCGCCGAGGTAGAGCTCGTGGTGCCGGCCGCGGAGCGAACACCCGGCTGCGGCAATGGCCGCATGGAGGCGCTCGATCGACTCGCGCTCGGAGGCGTACGGGCCCAGGTGAAGGATCTGCGCTACCCGGCCTTCCGCGAACGCCTCGACGCGCAGGTTGGACGCCAGGGTCGGGTCGACCTTGGCTCGACCCGCCGCGAACGCCGCCTCGAGCTCATCGGCGGTGGCTTCGTCCGGTAGCGCGATGAGCAGCGTCCAGCGCCACGTCTCGCGCGCAGCATCCGCGGGCACCGAGTCGAAGATGGCGTCCAGGTCGGTCGCCCCATCGGCGGTCCACCAGAGGCCTTCGAGCGGTCCGACGCGGCCCACGACGCCGCGTGCCTTCAGCCCGAATCGCAGCTTGTAGGCCGTCGCGTACAGGCCCGGCATCCGCGGCGTGAACGCATCCGGGCCCGGCGGGCCGTCGCCATCGATCATCACGAAGCGGCGCGACGGCAGGTCGAGGAACCGGACGACCCCCGGTGCCCCGGCGAATTCGGCCGTGCGATCGAGGGGGCGTTCGAATCGCGGAGAAGTCTCACGCGTCAGTGTCACCATCGGATCTCCTTGCGTCACTCCCTCCGTGGCGCGATCACAAGAATGCCGGCGAGCGGGCCACGCCGGTTTCGCTGGGCAGCTCGACGTCGGCCACCCCGCGGCGGTAGGCGTCGATCACCGACGTTCACACCAGTCATCACTCGCTCCACTCACTCATCGCTCGAACAAGGTCGCTGACCGACAGGACCCCGATCGGCGTTTCGCCGTCGGCTGCGGTCACCACCAATCGGTGAATTCGATGCGCTTCCATCAGCCGGGCCGCATCCTCGACGCTGACGTCGGGAGTGACCGTCACGGGCGGACGGGTCATCAGGTGGCGGACAGCCAGACCCGGCCAGGCGTTCCACAGCGGCTCGGTCGTCCGGGCGTGGAGCAGGTCCGTCTGGCTGACGACGCCGACCAGGCAGCCGTCGAGGTCGATCACCGGCAGGCCACTGATCCGGTAGAAGTCCATGATCGCCGCCGCATCGGCGAGCGGCGTGTCGACGGTTGCCACGATCGGATCGCCGGTCATCAATTCCCCGACGGTCTTCGCTTCGTGTACGACCCTCATCTCCGCGCCTCCATCAGGGTCATTTCGCCGCAGTCGACGCCAGCGGCACCTTCACTGCCTCGGTGAGGTCCAGGACGCCGTCGTAGGCGTCCGCGATGAGCGCGAGGAAGACGCCGACCATGGGTTCCGGGACCGCCGTCCCGTTCGGCGATGGCCGCGGATGGGGTCACCGTGGTCGAAGCAGTCATGCCGTCAAGGGTCGTCCGGACACCCGTCTGACGGGAGGTCCAAAGCGGCTCATTCAACGGGCCGATCGGCCCGTTCAGGCTGCGTGGCGCAGGCTCAGACCCGTCCCTTCGGCACGGTGTGCCAGTACGTCTTGTTGAACACGATCTTGCCCAGGTGCCAGAGCTGGTTCGGCTTGGGTGGCCGCGGCGGATGCTCGTAGTCGAACTGGAGCAGCGTGCCCTTGCCGTCACCGATCTCGAAGAAGCACATGACCTTGCCGAGATAGTCCCCGTGCTTGTGATCGGGCGCGCGGCCCTCGACGGCGGCGACGATCCGCTCGGTGACCACGGGCGCCTCGAAGTGGGCGGTCGAGCCGGCCTTGGAGAGCGGCAGGTCAGTCGCGTCGCCGAGCGCGAAGACGTTCGGCCGGCCACCAACCTGCAGGGTCGCCCGGTCGGTCGGCAGCCAGCCGCCCGGGGCCGGAGCGAGCCCGGAATCCATCAGGAACT
>JBGPIH010000009.1:0-34723 GCA_041484785.1 Candidatus Limnocylindria bacterium | reverse complement strand
GGACATCATGCCGGCGCCCGAGCCGGACATCATGCCGGCGCCCGAGCCGGACATCATGCCGGCGCCCGAGCCGGACATCATGCCGGCGCCCGAGCCGGACATCATGCCGGCGCCCGAGCCGGACATCATCGAGTCCATGTCGTCCATGTGCTCGAGACAGGCAGCCGCCGCAGTCTGCGACGGGGTGGCGTCCTTGGCGATGATGGTCCCGGCCGTACCGGCCACCAGGCCGACTGCCAGCGATCCGGCGACAAGTGCCGCCGCCATTCGTCTTGTGATCATCGATTGCTCCCTGTCTCCTGGTGGAGGACGAGTTTCGCTCGCTCAAATTCCTCGACATTGATCTCACCGCGCGCGAAGCGCGCCCGAAGGATCGCTTCGGGATCGTCCGTTGGCGGTCGATGGTCCGAGCGGACGATCAGCCACACCATGGCGATGAGCGCGAAGACCCAGACCAACATCCAGATCCAGGCACCTGCGTCCATTCCAAATCCCCAGCCCGCCATCAGGGTCTCCAGCTCGGGTCCACCGGGGGTTTCCGGCTGATCTCGACACTACCCGTCGCTTGCGAGGAGTCCATGGAGGGGAGCGCAAGCCTGGATCAAGATTTGGTCAAGGTGCCCGGGGTGGCGCAATCGATCAGGTGATTCGGGCACGATCGATCGCAGCCAAGCCCGTCAGCGAGTGATCTCGATCGTGCCTTTCATGCCCGCCTCGCGGTGGTCGGGCGCGTGACAGGCAGAGGCGGGGCCTGAGCCGGCAAGGTGTAGGTCACCGACTTCGTCGCCCTGATGGCGGCGATGCCGCTTCGCGGAAGGGCGGCGAGCTTCGTCTCTCGGCGCCGGGCTACGAGTGAGCGACTCGACCGACGCGTTCGGCACGGGCGAGCAGCAGGAGGCCGAGGACGATCGCCACACCCACCAGGACCCCGACGATCTCGAGTTCGAGACTCGACCTCGTGCGCGATGTCACGAGCGCCGCGGTTTCGCCCTTAGGCACGACAGCCGTCATCCCGGCGGCGGCGGTGATCGTGCAGTTGGTCGTCAGGGTCTCGTCGCCAATGGCCTGGAACGTGTAGGTGCCGCTGGGAAGGTGATCCGGGATGGTCAGGGTGACCGCGAACATCCCATCGGCGTCCGTGGTGACCGCCGGGAACGGGATGACGACATCAGGTCCAACGAGGTTGATCTGGCGATCGCTGTTGGGTTCGAGACCGTTTCCGGCAAGGACGACGGTCTCGCCGGCGGTGATCTGGGCAGGCTCGACGGAGATGCCGGAGGCTTCCCCGCCGGAGTGGGCGAAGGCCGGGACAACCGCCACGAAGAGGAGTGCGACCGAGGCCACCACAGCTCGCAGGAGGCGCTCAGACATGGTTGGAATCCTCCCTGGGAACGCTTACTTCGAGCAGCGGAACCATGAAGCCGGCGGATCCGGCGACCAGCAGCACAAGCGCCAGGCCGAACTGGACGGCTGCGGCGTTGGTACCGCGCGCGAACGAGTCGAGGCCCATCTGGCCGAGACCGATCCCGCCGGCGAGCAAGGCGAGACGGAACAGGATGGCCGCCATGTCACATCTTCCCGATGTGGGACTGGGGCACGGTCACCGCCGCGTACGCGACGAGCGCCACGAGCGCGACCACGATGACGAACCCAATCGCCATGAGGACTCGTCGCCTGCGAGCCGAGCGGTACGGACTGCGGTCAACGAACGGCAGGAGGGCGAGCGCACCAAAGAGGATCGCGGGCACCCATAGCAGCGCCGGTAGGCCGAACCAGTTCTCGAACGGGTAGAAAGGCAGGAACATCCAGGGCGGCTTGGTGGTCTCGGTGCCCGGGATCGGCCGTGGGCCGAGCGCGGCCGGCAGGACGATGGCCAGGACCGTCGTTACGGCGAGGATCAGCAAGCCAAAGCCGGCCATGCGTACGAGGTGGGCGGCAAACGTCGAACCCGACTTCAGCGGCTGTGGACCGCCGTCAACAGCGGCATCGGCCGCGGCCGGCAGGGACGAGATGCCATGGCGCTTGACGAGCAGGAAGTGGGAGATGAGGAGCAGCGTCCCGATCGCCGGCAGGATCACGACATGGGCCATGTACAGCCGGCCAAGCAATGGGAGGCTCGCCTCGAAGTCATTGGAGAACCAGAAGCCGACGGCACCCAGCAGCTGGCCGGCCGCGACGTTGTGACCGAGGGCTTCGTAGCCCTCCTGATCCCATTTCATGACCGTGCCGGTGAACACCAGGCCCATGGTGATCGCGAGCAGGCCGAGGCCGATCAGCCAGTTCGCCTCGCGTGGTCGCTTGTACGCGCCGGTCACGAAGATCCGACCGAGGTGAAGCAGGACCGTGGCCATGACAATGTTCGAGGTCCAGTAGTGGATCCCGCGAACGACGTCGCCGGCCGGGGCGACATTCATGATGTAGACGACGCTCTCGCGAGCGGCTCCCGGCGTCGGGTGATAGAACTGGGCAAGCCAGATCCCGGTTGCCGCCAGGATCAGGAAGCCAAAGAACGTGATCCCGCCGAGGACGTAGCTGACACGGTTGGCGTGGGCCGGTACCGGATACGCCAGGCCCGACAGGCCCAGGCGCTCATCGATCGCCTCCCAGGCACGGGCCCATCGTGCGCCCCGGAGCCCGTGCATCCGCTCGCGGGCAATCGGGCTGACCGCCATCTCGTCACCATCCTTCGATTTCGGCGCATGCCGACACGGACCGTTCTCGACGGCCATCGTGGGTCAGTCCGGGTAGCTGGCCATCGGCAAATCCCCGCCGCCGGGATTCGGAAACCCGCAGAAGTGATGGATCTCTCCTGTCGGGAGCAGTCAAACCCGATGCTAGACTCGCTCGCGAGGTGGCCTGATGACGCGACTGCGGGTGCTGCTGGCGGAGGACCACGCGGTCGTTCGCGAGGGAACTCGCCAGATCCTGGAGCAGGCCCCCGACCTCACGGTCGTCGGCGAGGCCGCCGACGGTGCCGAGGTCGTGTCGCTTGCGGCCAGGCTGCGGCCCGATGTCGTGCTGCTGGACCTGAGCCTCCCCGTGCTGAACGGGGTGGAGGCCACGCGTCGGATCCGCGCCCTCGACGCTCCGCCGTTCGTCCTGATCCTGAGCGCCTACGACGACGAGGACTACGTGGTCGCGGCCATCGACGCGGGCGCCAGCGGCTACCTGCTCAAGACGGCCCACGCCGCCGACGTCGTGGCAGCAATCCGCTCGGTCGCTCGCGGCGAGGTCGTTCTCCACCCGGCCGTCGCGAGGCATCTCGTCAGACACGGGAACCACGGCGAGCGCGAACCCCTGACTGAGCGCGAGCTCGAGATCCTGCGCCTCGCCGCGCGTGGACAACGGACCAAGGACATCGCGGCGCAGCTCTCGATCAGCACCCGAACGGTGGATGCGCAGTTCACCGGCATCTTCAACAAGCTTGGCGTCTCGAGCCGAACGGAGGCCATCGTTCACGCGGCGTCGCGCGGCTGGGTTCGCCTCGAGCGAGAGCCTCCCCCGTGACGGCGGGGTCCCGAGGTGCACCCGGCGCAGGCGCGAAGGGCGTCCGCAACCTGGCTGAACCACTCCGCCCCTGGCTGCCGCCGATCTACCGGCGTGAGTTCTGGGCCGTCCAGTGCCTCGTGCTCCTGATCGCCGGCGGGCACGCGCTCCTCGAGACCCTCCGGCCTGCCATCGAGCCGCCGGCGCTCTACCTCCTGCCGGCGTCGCTGTACTTCGTGCCGGTTGTGTACGCGGCGCTCAACTTTGGGTTGCGGGGTTCGCTCGCGACCGCCCTTTGGAGCGCCCTCCTCACGCTCCCGAACACTATCCTCCTGCATGCGGGACCTGAGCGCCTAGGGGAGGCGTGGCAGATGGCCATCGTGCTGGCCGTAGCGATCTTCGTGGGCCAGCGGGTTGACCGGGAGACGAAGGCGCGCCGCCAAGCCGAGGATCGGGAGCGGGAGCGCCGCAGCTCGGAAGCCCGCTATCGAGGGCTCTTTGACAACGCCGCCGAGGCGGTGCTCATCCTCGATCCGGACCGGACGATTGCGGAGGCCAATGCCGCGGCTGCAAACCTGCTCGGACCATCGATGGACGAGCTGCGCGGGATCTCGCTCGACAGTATCGTCGGACCGATCGTCGCGGAGCAGCTCGTCCGCGGGGCGCCGCAGCAGGTTGTCGCCCTGCCTGCGAACGCCGACGGTCGCCCGACCTGGGTCGAGCCGATCGTCTGCCTACCGCGAACGAGGTCCGACGGTACCGTCGAGACGCAGCTCATGCTCCACGACGTCACCTCTCAGCACGAGCGCCAGCGGGACCTGGAGTCGTACGCTCGGAAGGTCCTCGCGGCCCGCGAGGAGGAGCAGCGTCGGATCGGCCGCGAGCTCCACGACGGACCGCTGCAGTCACTGGTCCTCCTGTGGCGCAAGCTCGACGTCATCGACGACCAGGACATGGTCATCCGGTTGTCGGCGGCTGATGACGCCCGACAGCTCGCCGAGGCGACGGCCGACGAGCTTCGTCGGATCAGTCGAGCGCTCCGCCCGTCGGTGCTCGATGACCTGGGCCTCGCCGCAGCGATCAAGTCCGAGGTGACTGCGCTCGCACGCCGCACCGGGGTCGATGTCCGATTCGTCCTGGCCGGCGAGGAGGCGCGACTGCCCACCGAGATCGAACTCACGATGCTGAGAGTGGCCCAAGAGGCGCTCCATAACGTCGAACGCCACGCGTCGGCCAGCAAGGTCTTCGTTCGCCTCGCCTTCGACCACGGTCAGGTTCGTCTCATCGTTCGCGACGACGGCCAGGGCCTGACGTCGATGCCTTCGGCATCCGATCTCCTCGACGCGGGCAAGCTTGGCGTGGTTGGGATGCAGGAACGAGCCCGGCTCGTCGGTGGCCGCGTCGAGGTACGCACGCGTGCCGGCGGAGGGACTACCGTCGAGGTCGCCGCGCCGTACGAGGGGCTTTGAGCCAATCTGGCGATGCCCGACGGTGGGTCGGCCCTATACCTGTCCGCCCGGCCCCGACGGCAAGGCCACCGAGAACGACGAACCCAGGCCCGGCCCGTCGGACTCCGCCCATGCTCGACCGTTCATCGCCTCAGCGAGGGCACGGACAATCGCCAGCCCGATGCCCGAACCACCGAGCGCCCGAGATCGCGACGGATCGATCCGGTAGAAGCGCTCGAAGACCTGGTGTCGCTGGTCAGGCGTGAGGCCCGGACCCTGGTCCCGGACCGACACCACCACGGGTGGGCCCTGGCGCACGTCGATCGAGACGGTTGAGCCGATCGGCCCGTATCGCAAGGCGTTCGTCAGGTAGTTGGTCATGATCTGGGCCACCCGATCCCGATCGGCGTGGACGAGCACGGGTCCGGCTGGAACGTTCGCGACGAGTGTGATCTGACGAGCAGCGGCGGTCGAGGCGACCTGGGAGACGACCGAGCGAGCGATCGCGGCGGCGTCGATCGGCTCGATCTTCAGTGGCAGTTGCCGGGCCTCGGCCCGCCAAAGCTCCTGGAGGTCGTTCACGAGCCGGGTGAGGCGGGACGTCTCGCCTCGCAGGAGCCGCCAGGTTTCGGGGGTGGGCGCCACGACGCCGTCCTCGAGGCCTTCCAGATAGCCATCTAGTGTGGAGAGCGGCGTCCGAAGCTCGTGGGCTACGTCGCCGACGAGCTGCAGCCGGCGCTCCTCAGTGGCCTCGAGGGAGCCGGCCATCGCGTTGAACGATGTCGCGAGCTCACCAATCTCATCGCCACCTGCTTCCGCGACGCGTTCTGCGTAGTGGCCGCGTGCAATCCGCCGAGCCGCGACGACGAGGCGAGTGACCGGCCCCCCGATCGCTGACGAGACGGCGAGGCTGACGACGAGTGAGGTCACCACAGCGATGAAGCCGGCGGCCAGGAGGGCGTTGCGGACGGCGTCGTTGAAGGCGATTCGGGTCGCGGCCTCCATGACCGCCCCCATCTGGTCGCCCGGCCGGTGACCCATTGCCTCGGCGAAGTAGCCGGGACCCACGAGGCTGACGGCGACGACGACCGTCCCGAGCGCGGCGCCGCCGACGACGAGGTTCGCCAGGAACAGCCGCATCCGGAGCGACCGAGGCTGCCGCATCAGCTCGACTCGGCGAGGCGGTAGCCGACGCCCCGCACGGTATCGATCAGCGCGGCCCCGACCTTGCGGCGCAGGTTTGCGACGTGCACATCGACGAGATGGTCGTCGCCGACGAATTCAGGACCCCAGACGTGCTCGAGCAGCTGACTTCGACTGAGGACCACCCCGGGATCGCTCGCAAGCAGCGCGAGGATGTCGAACTCGGTCGTGGTGAGCGAGACCGCGGCACCGCGTACAGCTACGGTCCGGCGCGGGACGTCAACCACGAGCTCACTGAGCGCTGGCGTGGTCCCCATACGCGGGCGGCGCAGCAGCGCCTTGACTCGTGCGACGAGCTCCCGTGGCGAAAAGGGTTTGGCAAGATAGTCGTCCGCGCCGATCGACAGTCCGACAACTCGGTCGAGTTCCTCCGATCGCGCCGTCAGCATCAGGACGTACGCGTCAGAGAACGTCCGGATCTGCCGGCACACCTCGAATCCGTCAACGCCCGGCAGCATCAAGTCCAGGATCACGAGGTCCGGCCTTTCGGAGCGGACGCTCTCGACGGCGACCAGGCCGTCGTCAGCGGCAATCACCCGATAGCCCTCGCGCTCGAGGTATCCGCAGACGAGCTCCACGATCGGCGCCTCGTCGTCGACGACGAGGATGGTGGCAGGGAGGCTGACGTTCACGGGATCACCATCATCGATGCGTATCCGCGCGCGCCAGAGGCCGAATGTCATATGGCTGGGGCCGCAACTAGGCAGAATACCGACTGGCTCCGCGGGCAAGGGTCACCATACCCCGGGTCAGATCCGTAGCGGAACACCCGATGGGACATCGCGCCATCTGGTGAGAGCACGTTACCCACCGCGCCGGTGTCCATCTTCGAGGCTTATGTCCTGTCCTCGTTGACGAACATGAATGCGGCTGGGCGATGCCGGATCGTTAGCATGCGGGGGAACAGGACGGCGACGCCGGGGGCGAGCTCGATGATCGGGTCGCCAGCCGACACTTCGAGGTCGTACTCGGACAGGCGATTTGCAACGAGAGACTTCACAACGGTGTCCATTCGAGTGAACGGGCGCAACGCTGATCACGTCGCTGGTGCCGTCCACCGACTCTGTGCGACATCTTGACCGAGCCATGATCCGTGCCCTGGCTATCGCGGCCCGCTGTGCTTACGCCGAGTTGGGACGTATCTGCCGGAGTATCTCGCGCTACGAGGCGGTACTCCGCGACACGAGATAGCCCGAACAAGGGCAATTTTGTGCTTGGAAGTGGAGCCGACACTCGGATTTGAACCGAGGACCTGCTGTTTACGAAATCGGAGGGCCCCAAAGCAGCGAGATTTCTACACTTTCTACACCCGATGGCCCCCAGCAGCGTGTATACAAGTTGCGCGAGCAACTAGATGCGCTGACTCGGATGGCGGCCCGACCAACGATCGACAGCATGCGCACTCTGCGGGTGTTGGCACCGATGATCGGGCGTCAGCGTAGCCCGCGACGTCGGGTAGCCAGCCGCTATTCAGAACGGCAGGTCGGCGAGGTTTGGGTGAGAGTCCTGTCGAGCGAACGGGGTGAACGCGTCGTGGTCGGGACCGTCGTCGTCGGGCGGCCCTTCCTCATCGTCATCATCCGGCCCGTCTGCTTCGTTAGGTTCGTTCGGACCGTCGTTGTCATCCGGCTCCCAATCCTCAGGGCGCTCGTCATCGTCCTCGGCCTCGGGCCCGACACCACTTGCGTCCTGGTCGGCTCGCTGGACCAGGAACTTCGCACGATCGCGCAGCTCGTCGTAGGTGATGATCTCGGGGTTCCATAGGTTCTGACGGAAGCGCTCGAAAGTCCGCACCTTGGTCTTCCTATCGAGCTGACGCAGGTGCCCGATCACGAGGATGCCCTTTGGCTGGACCGTGATAACCCCCGTCTCGTCACTCCATTCCTCGTTCTCGACCTGCGTGGCCGTTCGGGTCCACGCCTCGACGTTGGCCTGCATCTGGGACGCCCCGTCAGCCAGCTCCTCTCCGATCTTCCAGGCACCGTTTCGATATTTCGTCTTGCCCAAGAGCGGGGTGTCGGGCGTCTTGATCTCGACGAGCACGGAGAAGCGCACATCGCCCGAGGAGCCGAGCAGAAAGTCGCCCTTCTGTCCACCCTTGCCTGTGACGTTGGTCCCGCCGACGTTGGGCTGTACCACCTCGGTGACGAGGAAGCGGTAGTCGAGCCCGTGACCGAAGATCCAGTCGTTAGCCTCGAAGAACTTCTGCCAGTCGTTCTCCGTCCAAGGGTCGCCCTCGACCAGGTGCTGCTCGAACTCTTTGAGCGCCGCAGCCTTGAGCTCGTAGTCCCTCTTGAGTAAGGCGACCAGCTCGAAGCCGGACCCGGCGTCGAGCTCTGAGACCGCCGTGATGAACGCCTCTTGGCCATGCCTCTGGATCAGGGCCTTGAGGGCCTCGGTCGCCCCGCCCGTCGCTACGATTGTGGACTTGTCGGCCATCACGTAACTTTGTCTGCCCGAGCGCACACCCTGGGCGCCGATGCCGTATAGGGCTTCGAGACCCTTGTAGAGCGCGAGGGTCTCGTCGGAGTCGAAGGGCAGCCGGATGGCCTCGCCAGCGTGGAGCTTGTGCAGCAGGAACGGAGTCTCGTCCCAAGTGCCGTCGACCTTGCCGCGGCGCTGGTGGTGGAGGGTGATCTCTACGGTGGCCTCTTCGCCCTCTTTGCGCGCGACGGTCATGTAGTAGAAACCGCGTCGAACGAGCTTGGCTTCCTCGTCCGGGCGGATGCTCAGCCACTTGATCTCGCCCTCGCCGACGCCCCACGGCTTGCCGTCAACGACATAGGACTCGAGTTCCTCCGGCCGTGTGGCCGGATCGTCACCCACCGCTCATCCCCACTTCAGCTTCCCGGTCACCACGCACCTTGACGACTCGGCGATCGAGCCACGCCGCAGGTCGCATCGTAGCCCTCGGCCGAGGGAGTACGGTCAAGAACCAACGGCGATGCGGTGTTCCCTTCGCCCCTACTTGGGCGGCAAAGCCCGTGCGATGACCTCTGTGAGCCGGGCAATCTCGGCCTCGTCGAGCGAGACGGGTGCGACCAGCTTCTTGCGGATGGACTTCGCACTTTCCAGGGCCACGCCCCGGAAGGCGCTCGGCGGTGCGATCAGTGGCCATTCGCCATCGACGAAGCAGAGCACGGGCACGATGCGAGGCCGAGGGGCGATGTTCGCGTCCATCAGGGCGCGTTCGACCGCGGCGACCTGCCACCCCAGCCCATCCGCTAGGTCCGAGCAGTCGTGGCTGCCGACATAGAGGCGCTCAGCGGGTCGCAGGAACCATCCCCGGTCACGGATTCTGATGAGGCCCGTGTAGAGCTTGGCGTCCACCACGAAGACGCCTGCCGGGGCGATGACGATGTGGTCGATGTTCGCGCGCGACCCCGGAACCCGCCGGTCGTGCAGCGTGGAGAAGTCGGCGAGCTCCCGAGCCAGCTTCTCTTCGCCGCGGGCTCCCTGCGCCCAGGCGCGGGTTGACTGTGGCTCCGACGTGACGGCGAGCACAACGCCGCCGAGGCGATCGCCGAGCTTGCCCTTGATCCGCTCCTCGCGCCTCGCCGTGAGCTGCTCGTGCTTCTGCCGCGCGGACCGGCCCGCGACCCCGGGATCGATGGCCGGGCACTCGACGCAGTGGATCGTCCGCGTCGGTCGCTCATAGACCGCCACCTCGCCGGTGTGGAGCGCAATCCCGCACCGCGAGCATACGCCGTCGAACTTGACGCGCCACTGACCCATCGTCGGGCGAGTCTACTGCCGGTTCATGCCTGCCTTGCGCGCTGCAGGGCGCGCTGGAAGCCCGGCGCGGGCCAGGTCCCGGAGGGCGTGGCGGGTGTCCTCGTTGGCGGGACGTGGATCGATCGCCGAGCCCGCAGTGGGCCCGAGGTCGTAGCATCGGCGCCATGACCCGAACGGGTGACCCGCCGACCGACGGGGATGCGTCGGATCCCTGGGCCGAGCGCCTGCGCCGTGGACAGTCGGTCGCCGAACGGTGGCTCGCCGCGCCCGGCGTGCTGCCGTTGCTGCGGGACGCCCGCGATCGGCTCGGCGCACCGGGCCTCGACGCCATGACGGCGATATCCGCGGTCGCCGAGATCATGGACATCGAGCTCGTGGTCGACGCCGAGGGAGGCCTGGCGGAGCGGTACTTCTCGAACCCCCTGGAGGGCGGGGACGGTACAGCGCAGGCCCAGGCGCGCGCGACCGTCGTGGGTTGGGTGGCAGCCATCGACGCCGTGACCCGCGAGATCGCCGCGCTGGTGCCGTCTGATGCGCCGTTCGAGGCGTGGCGATCCCGGCTCACGATCGCCGAGCTGCTCCTCACCGGTCTCGACCTCGAGGGCTCTCCGGCGCAGGTCGCGGCCGCCATGCACGCTCCGCCGACCCACGTCGCGCTCGGCCGTCTGGGTGCGATTGACGCCGCCTGGTTTGCCGACGACGCCGACGTGCGCTTTGGCCGCCGGCTTGGCCGGGCCTTCCGGCCGCGGCGGCGGCGGACGGCGACGTATCGGGGCGGTCAGCCACGCCGTCCCTCCGAACGGGCCGTCCGTGCCCGGGCCGGGGTCCGCGCCCTGCTTGACCTGTATCCGACAATCACGGCTCACGCGTTCGAGCCGCATTGGCGGCGGCTCGTCGATGCGGCCCCCGGCGACCTCCTGTGGGCGGCGTTTGCCGGAGCAGCACGGTGGACGCCGGCCGACGGCCGGTACACCCAAGCCGGTTTCGCCCGCCTCCTGCGCGAGGTGCGCGCCGCGCGCGCCTCCGGGCCCACGAGGATCTAACCAGCAGCCTTCGGCGAATCCGATTCATGCACGAATTCGCCCCTCGGATTCGGACTCCCATTGGCCTTCCCGTGCTCGACGATCGAGCGGCAGTTCCGCAAGGTTGCGGGTGGTCACCTGTCCGCACGGGAGTCCCGCGATGAAGACAACGAACAGCGGTGCCTGGCGCAATCGCATCGTCGGTCACGGCGAAGAGGAGCCGCGTGCACTCATCCCCAACCCGGCCAACTGGCGGACCCACCCGCACGAGCAGCAACGGGCGCTGTCGGGCGCGATGAGCGAGGTCGGCTGGGTGGCCCAGGTTCTCGTGAACCAGACCACCGGGCACGTCGTTGATGGCCACCTGCGGGTCGAGCTGGCGATCAACCGCAACGAGCCGACGGTCCCGGTCACCTACGTCGAGCTCTCCGAGGCGGAGGAACGGCTCGTCCTGGCCACTCTCGATCCGCTGGCGGCGATGGCCAGCGCGGACATGGCGAAGCTCGAGGAGCTCCTCGCTGACCTGACGCCCTCCGACGCCGCGCTGCGCTCGTTGCTCGACGAGCTGGCGGACCACAACGGCATCCTGCGCCAGGGCCTCACGGACCCGGACGAGCTACCGCCCGCGCCCGACGAGGCGGACGTCTACGTGAAGCCGGGTGATCTGTGGGCGCTCGGGGACCATCGGCTCTTGTGCGGCGACAGCACCAAGCCCCAGGACGTGGCCCGGCTGCTGGCGGGGCAGCAGGCCGCCCTGATGGCGACCGATCCGCCGTACCTCGTCGACTACCAGGGTGGCAACCACCCCCAGTCATGGCACAACAAGGCGGCGGTCAAGGACAAGCACTGGGACGACTACGTCGACCCGGCGGCCGCCAGCGGGTTCTTCGAGGCCTTCTTGCGGGCGGCCCTCCCGCACCTCGCACCCGGGGTCGCGCTCTACCAGTGGCACGCCCACCGCCGCCAGGCCCTCGTCGAGTCCGCCTGGACCGCGTGCGGCCTCTTGGTCCACCAGCAGCTCATCTGGGTGAAGGCGCGCTCGGTCCTGACCCACTCGCACTTCATGTGGCAGCACGAGCCATGCTTCTACGGCTGGCTGGCCGGGGCGCCCCCGAGGCGCAAGCCGCCCGCCAACTCGAGCACGGTCTGGCCGGTCGACCAGGTCGGCCAGTCGGCTGGAATCCATCCCACCCAGAAGCCGGTCGAACTCTTCCGCCGGCCGATCGAGTGGCATGCCCTGGCGGGCGAGATCTGCTTTGACCCGTTCCTCGGCTCGGGCACGACGCTCATCGCCGCCGAGACCCTCGGCCGGCGCTGCTATGGGCTGGAGATCGAGCCCCGGTTCGTCCAGGTCACGATCGAGCGCTGGCAGGGCTTCACCGGGCGAGCGGCGGTCCGGGTCGATGCCTGAGCCACGTCAGGCCGCATCCCCCGACGTGGGCGAACGTGGGCGCCCACGGCGCGACCGTGTTGGTCGTTCCGACTGGGCGGCGCGTTTCTGTGAGGTCTTCGCTGCGACCGGCAACGTCCGCCTCGCCGCGGGCGCGGCCGGCGTAAGTCGCGCTGCCCCGTACAAGCGCGCCAAGGGCAGCCCCCACTTCGCCGAGCGCTGGGCGAGGGCCCGCGAGGACGCCATCGACACGCTCGAGGCCGAGGCCCGCCGGCGGGCCCTCACAGGTTCCGACAGCCTGCTCATGTTCCTGCTCCGGGCGCATCGTCCGGAGCGCTATCGCGAGACCCTGCGGCTCGACATCCGGGCCGAGGCGACGCGCCTGGCGGCCGAGCTCGGGGTCGATCCTGACGCCCTCCTCGCCGAGGCCGAGCGGATCAGCGTCGGAGCCGACCGATGAGCGACCTCAGCCGCCTGCCGGCCGCCGAGGCCCGCCGGCTCCTCGTCCTGGGCGCCCTGTCGGCCCGCGCGAGGCAGGCGGCCGCCGAGGCTGACCCACAGCCGCTCGCGTTCGCCTCGCCCGAGCACGAGCGCTTCTATCGGAGTGAGGCACCCGAGATCGTGGCCTCAGGCTGGATGGGTGCCGGCAAGTCCAGGGTCCTGTGCCAGAAGGCGGTCGATCTCGCCCTGCGCTACCCGGGCTCGGAGCTCGGGATCTTCCGCAAGGTCGGCTCGAGCCTGGCCGCCACGACCGAGCGCACGTTCTGGCAGGACGTCGTCGACCCTCGCCTCGTGCGCGACCGCCACCGCGGCGAGCACTGGGTCGAGCTCGGCCGGCCCGGGGGGCCAGCGAGCCGGATCTGGCTCTTGGGGCTCGATGCCGACCCGGTCACAGGGGTGCCCAGCAAGGTCGGCTCGCTCAACCTCGACTGGGCGGGCGTCGATGAGGCGGTCGAATTGAGCGAGGCCGACTGGATCATGCTGGGCGGCCGGCTGCGCCGGACGACGATGCCCTTCCGCCAGCTCGCCGCGGCGACGAACCCGGCGGCCCCCAGCCACTGGCTCAAGCGCCGCTTCACGCCGCCGACCGAGAGCCGCGAGTGGATCACGATCGCGCAGAACCGGTTCCTGCCCCCGGACTACCGCGAGCGCCTGGTGGGCCTCGGCGATGGCGTCCACGCCCAGCGCCTCGCCCAGGGGCTGTGGGTCGCCGCCGAGGGCATGATCTGGTTCCTGCCCGACGACCAGGTCCGCGACCCCAGCCAGACGACCTGGCAGCGGGTCGTGGGCGGCATCGACTGGGGCTACGTGCACCCCTTCGCCTGCGAGATCGTGGCCGAGTCGGGCACCGGGCGGCGGGCGACGCTCGATGAGCTCAGCGCGCGCGGAGCGGTCCTCGACGACATCCTGCCACGCCTCGCCGAGCTCGCCGCTCGCTACCGGATCGACACCTTCTACGCCGATCCCTCGGAGCCCGAGTACATCGAGCGGGCGAGGCGGGCGGGCCTCTCGATCGAGCCCGCCACCAACGACGTGCTGCCCGGGATCGACGCCGTGGCCGCCTCGATCGCGGCGGGCGAGACGGTCAGCCCGCGCTGCACCGCGCTCCTGTCCGAGCTGCCCGCCTACACCTGGCGGCGCGACCGCGGGGGCGAGCAGACCGAGCAGCCGGTGGCGCTGGGCAATGACGCGTGCGATGCCTGGCGCTATGCCCACATGGGGCTCGAGGTGCCCGGTCGCATGAGCGGCTTTGGCGCCTACTACCGGGCCGAGACGGCGCGGCTCCGCGCGCTGCGACAGACGGGCTGATCAGCTGGGCTCGGGTCGGCGCAGGACGGCGTCCATCCGCTCGGCGGCCTCCCGCCCGAGGGCCGGGATGACGTGGCTGTACGTGTTGAGGGTGAGGCTGATCTGACTGTGGCCGAGGGTCTCCATCACCACCCGGGCCGGGACCCCCTGACTGAGCAGCAGTGACGCACAGGCATGGCGCAGGTCGTGGAAGCGCTGGTGGGGCAGACCGGCGCCTTTCAGGATGCGCTGGAAGCGGCGGGTCACGCTGATGCCATCGATCGGCGTGCCGATGGTGGTCGTGAACACGAGCTCGGCGAACCCATCCGGCAGCGCCCGACCCGGGCCTTCCTGGGCCGCGCGTTCGCGATGGGCGAGCAACCCCGCGCGCACGATCGCCGGCAGGGCCACGATCCGCCGACTCGTGGCCGACTTGGGTTCGACCAGGGCAAAGCGGCCCTCCACGCGCTGGAGCGCCTGACGCACCCGCACCGTGCCGCCATCGAGATCGAGGTCCGACCAGCCAAGCCCGAGGATCTCGCCCTGGCGCAGGCCACAGCCGAGGGCCAGCAGATAGAGCGCCTCGAAGCGATCACCGCGGATCGCAGCGAGGAACGTCCGGGCCTCCTCGGGACTGAGCGGATGGACCTCCCGCCGGGGGACCCGCGGCGGGAGCGCCAGGCGGGCCACGTTGCGCCCGACGAGCTCGGTCCGCTCGGCATGCCCCAAAGCCTGGCGGAGCACGTTGCGCAGATAGGCCACCGTCCGCGGCGCCAGACCGCTCGCGGCCTTCGCATTGAGGAACGCCTGCACGTCGGCCGGACGGAGCTCGACGAGCGGATGCTGGCCAAGACAGGGGACGAGGTGGAGGCGGACGACGCTTCGATAACTGACGAAGGTCTTTGGCCGGACCGACAGGCGCACGATGTCGCTGAGCCAGTCCTCCAGGAAGACGCCCAGCAGGAGGGGCGGCGGCGGTTCGGCCGGTCTCGGCTCGCGGACCTCGATCGCGACCTCCGTCCGGGTCGGGACCGGTCGCCGCCGGGTCAACAGGGCCGGTCGGATGATCGTGGTCACCAGCTGACCCAGCGGGTGTGCATGGCTGCCTCCTGATTACTCGGTGGCGACAGTCATCACTCGCGGGCGATCAGAAGGCAAGGCCGCGGGGCCACCTTGACGGCGGACAGCTCGCTGACCCAGACGACTGCCCGGCTGCGAGTCGATTCGATGGCGGGAGATGCTCGTCACGATCAGGGCTCGCTGGGCATACCGGGCGAGCAGGGTGAAGAAGGGGCTGGCTCTGGTCGGAGTCGAGACGGACGACCCGAGTTCGTCGCAGATCTGCAGATCGAGCCGGCCGGCAGCAGCGTCTGGCCGATCACGAGGCCGATGGCTACCTGACTATCCACACGGTCGCTCAGACGGTCTTCGACCGCAGCGCCAGGGCCGATCTCACGACATTCGCGTCATCCGAATCGTTCGACTCGAACGAGCGACGAGAGTTGAACGCGCGACATGTTGCTTGGGAAGCTGACACTCTGCCAACTGAGTCACTCCCGCTTGAGAGGGCCGTCATTCTAGCCGAGGTACCGGCACGGCTCAACGGTCTCGGCTCCGCCACCAATACTTGTCGCGGGCATCTTGACCGAGGAGGGACGGGAGTCCGACGGGCTGGGTGGGCTGGGCCACGTCTGGCCGGCGTCACCCTCGAATCGCGAGGCGTTCCGGTATGCCACGGGTCGTGGCGGCGATCAGCGGCTCGATCGTCTTTGGCCGCAGGGCAAGATCGGCGGCCAGATCGGCGACCGATACCGATCGAACCGACTCGGCGATCCTCATCGCTTTGGCGAGGAGCTGGGGCGATTCTGGCGTGCCGATCCCGACGGGCTCAAGCCGTCGCCAGCCGCGCCGACCTTGATCCAGGGCTGATTCCCGCATAGCCAAAGAACTCTGGAGGTGTCCGTCTGGTCGGCCTTCGCACGCATGGCGTTCTGCGGAATCGTCATGGCTGCGACACCCGCGGGAACGCGAAGAGAAGCCATGATCCTGACAAACGCCGCTTCCATTGACAGATCGGTCATTCCGATCAGCTTGTCGGCAGCGGTGAGCAGCGAGGCCGGACCTGATGGAAGCGGAGTAAGTGCTTGTTCAATGTTGAGCACCAAGGCCCCTCACGTCGAGCTGCGCATCCGGAAACTTGGGCTGCCTCGTCCAACCCGACGCTGCTCGAACCCCGGGGGATCGACCGGGGCGGTAATTGGTCTGCTATCTTGACAAGTATCTCGCGTCACTTCTACGATCGCAGCTTGCGAGCGCATCGCGTGTCATTTGGACGCGATGTGCGCGAGGTCCGCCGAATCGTCGGGCTTCAATGGGCCGACCTTGCGTGGCCGGTGCAATACCCAGGGTCGAGGAGGAACGATGCCGCGAGTCTTTGCCATGTACCGACTCAAGAGAGGAGTCTCGGCCGAAGCATTCGTGCAGTGGTCTAAGACCGTCGACCAGGTTGTCATGAAGCGGCAGCCGCCGGTGCATCGATTCGATGTCTACCGAATTACGGAGTCAATCCGAGGGGAGTCCCCGTACGACTTCGTCGAGGAGATAGAGATCTCCGACTGGCCGAGCTGGCTCGCGATGATCGAGAACGACGAAGTCCGGGGTCTGGCGGCGGCCTTCGAGCAGCTCGCCGATGCCCCGAACATGGTCATGGTCGGAGGCGAACGGTTCTAGCGCGACATGAGGAGCGAGACAGTGACGACGCCGTATAGCCAACCCGGCAACCCGGCCAA
Source organism: Candidatus Limnocylindria bacterium (assembly GCA_041484785.1). Lineage (GTDB taxonomy): Bacteria > Chloroflexota > Limnocylindria > Limnocylindrales > CSP1-4 > SPCO01. Next base: position 17,862 of record JBGPIH010000009.1, on the reverse strand, counting down.
GCGTCATTCGGCCGCTCTTACCGATGGCGCCGAGCGCGCGCCCGCACGCTCAATGCTCAAGGCCGCTGGCTTCTCGGACGAGGATCTTGCGAAGCCGCTGATCGGTGTCTCGACTGCCTGGATCGAGACGATGCCATGCAACCTCACCCAGCGCGAGCTTGCGCTCGAGGTCAAGGCCGGCATCCGTGCCGCGGGCGGCACACCCATGGAGTTCGGAACGATCAGCGTGAGCGATGGTATCGCCATGGCGACGGAGGGGATGAAGGCGAGTCTTGTCAGCCGCGAGATCATCGCCGACTCGATCGAGCTAGTCGCCCGAGGGCATCTATTCGACGGTCTCGTCTGCATCGTCGGGTGCGACAAGACGATTCCGGCCGCGGCCATGGCGCTGGGTCGGCTCGACCTTCCAGGGCTCATTCTCTACTCAGGCACGATCCTGCCGGGCACCTTCGGCGGGCGTGACGTCACGATCCAAACGATGTACGAGGCCGTCGGCGCCTACCACGCGGGCGCGATGACCGCGCACGAACTGTGGGAGCTCGAAAACGTCGCCTGCCCTGGACCCGGCGCCTGCGGTGGCCAGTTCACGGCCAACACGATGAGCACGGCCCTTGAGTTCCTGGGCCTCTCGCCGGCCGGGGTGAACGGCATTCCGGCCGTGGATCCAGCCAAGCGCGAGGCGGCGCGGCGTTGCGGTGAGCTCGCGGTCCGTCTCGTGAGTGGTGATGTCCGTCCCAGCTCGATCGTGAGCCGAGTGGCAGTTGAGAACGCCGCCGCCTCGGTGGCCGCAACTGGCGGCTCAACGAATGGTGTCCTCCACCTCCTCGCCATCGCCAGTGAGTTCGGAGTGACCTTCACCATAGACGACTTTGGTGCCATCGCCGATCGCACCCCTATTCTGGCCGATATGGTGCCTGGCGGGCGCTTTGTGGCCCTCGACATGTACAGGGCTGGCGGGGTTGCGCTCGTCATGCGGGAACTTCTCAAGGCGGGACTACTGACCGGCGACGCCGTGACGGTGGATGGGCGCACGATTTCCCTGATCGCAGCTGCGGTGCAGGAAACACCTGGCCAGGAAGTCGTGCGTCCCATAGGGCTTCCCCTGAATCCGACCGGCGGACTCGCCATTCTCCATGGCTCGCTCGCCCCGGAGGGCTGCGTCGTCAAGCTCGCAGGTCACAAACGGCGCTTCTTCCGAGGCCCAGCGCGTGTGTTCGACTCGGAGGAGGCCTGCTCTGCCGCGGTCGGAGCGAAGGCGATCCACCCGGGGGATGTCGTCGTTATCCGCAACGAAGGACCGGTTGGCGGTCCAGGGATGCGCGAGATGCTCGCCGTCACCGCCACTCTCGTTGGCGCAGGACTGGGCGACGAGGTGGCACTCGTCACTGACGGGCGTTTCAGCGGCGCCACTCACGGGCTGATGGTAGGCCACGTCGCTCCGGAGGCCTCGCTCGGCGGCACCATCGCGCTTGTCGCCGAGGGCGACACGATTGTTATCGACGTGGAGCGTCACGCCCTCGACCTGCTGGTCGCTCCCGACGAGTTGATCCGCCGACGCGCTCGCTGGCATGCCCCTCCTCCGCGGTACCTCCGCGGAGCCTTCGCGAAGTACGCCGCCCTAGTGGGTTCCGCGAGCGAAGGTGCCGTGACACACCCGACCTCCGAGCGAAGGTAGGCCGATGTCGACTCTGGGGACGAACCATTCGAGACAGCCAGCTCGACCACGGCTTCTGCATCCCGCACAGCACCGGCAAGTCCCTCCCGATCGATGCTAATCGACGCAGAGTCCCGGGCGGGCTTGAAACACGCCCTGGCGGACCGCCGACATCTGCTAGGCACGTTCCTGCAGGTGAACGATCCGACCCTCGTGGAAGTCTTGGGTCAGGCAGGTTTCGACTTTGCCCTGATCGATCTCGAGCACGGAGGGCTCACGCAGGCGTCGATCGGTCCGCTGGTCCGCGCAGCCGACGCGGTCGACCTGCCGCTCTTAGTGCGCCTCGGCGCCGACGATCTATCGGGTGTGGGTCAGATCCTCGACACGGGATGTCGGGGCATACTGGCTGCGCGCGTCTTGTCAGCCGAAGACGCGCGGAATGTCATCAAGGCGGCCCACTACGAACCGCTCGGTGGGCGCGGCGCGTGTCCCGGCGTGCGGGCGAGTGGTTACGGTTGGAGCAGCTGGCCCGACCACGTACGGCTCGCCTCTGAATCAACCATCGTCGGTGTCGCCGTCGAAAGTGGAGCAGGGATCGCGTCGCTCGATTCGATCCTGGCAGTGCCCGGCTTGGACTTCGTGTTCCTCGGCGTCTTCGACCTTGCGAAGAGCCTGGGGCACCCCGGCGAGGTGACCCATCCCGACGTGGTCGGCGCTTTGCGCTCGTTGGTCGAGCGCGCGGCCACCTACGGAATACCTGTAGGCACTTGGGCTCCGGACGTCGACGTGGCACGCCGTTGGCTAGGGCTCGGTGTCACCCTAATGACGGTGGCGACGGACGTGCTGATGTGGCGATCTGCATGCGTGAAGACAGTCTCAGAATGGCGTCGAGACGTGCTCGTCGCAAATGCGCCCAATCAGACGGGGGTGGTGGGCTAGATGGGCCGGATCCCGGTCGCTGTGGTCGGCTCAGGGAACATCGGAACCGACCTCGCCAAGAAGCTTAGTCGTTCCGCTTCTCTCGAGCCGGTCGCCGTGGTCGGAATCGACCCTGCCTCGGACGGTTTGGCGAAGGCGCGCCGTTGGGGCATCGAATCGTCGGCCGAGGGGATTGACTGGCTGCTCGCGAACCGCGATCGCCTGGGAATAAGGCTCGTCTTCGACGCGACGAGCGCGAAGGTCCACGCCGCCAACGCGGCTCGCTATGCGCAGGCCGGGCTCGTCGCGATCGACCTGACCCCCGCGGCCGTTGGCCCGGCGGTCGTCCCTCCGGTCAACCTGCGCGAGCACCTGGACGCGCCGAACCTCAACCTCATCACCTGCGGGGGGCAGGCGACGATCCCCATCGTGGCGGCGGTCAGGGCGGTGACTGAGGTCGTCTATGCCGAGATCGTGAGTACGATCGCCAGTCGCTCCGCGGGACCTGGCACCCGGGCCAACATCGACGAGTTCACTCAGACCACCGCCCGGGGCCTCGAGATGATCGGTGGCGCCGCGCACGGGAAGGCGATCATCGTGCTCAACCCGGCCGAGCCGCCCATCCTTATGCGCAACACAATCTACTGCGCGCTGCCCGAGAGTGCCGACCGGTCGGCGGTAGAAAGGAGCGTGGCCGCGATGGCGGCCGAGGTGGGGAGCTACGTGCCGGGCTATCGAGTCAAGGGCGTGGTCTTCGACGATGGCCCGTTCGCCACCCCCGGCGGCGAGGCGGCCGGGCGCGTCTCTGTCCTTCTCGAGGTGACCGGCAACGGCGACTACCTGCCCCCCTATGCGGGCAACCTCGACATCATGACTGCGTCGGCCGTGCGGGTCGGCGAGACGCTCGCGGCCGAGCGTATGAGGCTCGACGCGCCGGCGGCGCAGGTGGCGGCATGAACGGCGCGCCGGTCGTGTCGCAATCCGACAGCGATGCGCCGCGCGCAAGCGGGCCGGCTGCACGCGCCTACCGAATTACCGACTCGACCCTGCGTGACGGCAGCCACGCCCTGCGTCACCAGTACACGGCGGACCAGGTGGCGGCCATCGTGTCGGCCCTCGATCGGGCGGGCGTGCCGGTCATCGAAGTCAGCCACGGCGACGGTCTCGGGGGCAGTTCGTTTAACTACGGCTTCAGCCGCCAGAACGAGCGTGAGCTCCTCGAGGCGGCGGCCAGGGTTGTCGAGCGCGCCATGCTCGCGATCTTGCTGCTGCCTGGCATCGGCATCGCTGACGATCTCAAGGAGGCGCATGTGCTGGGCGCCTCGGTCGCGCGCATCGCGACCCACTGCACCGAGGCTGACATCGCGATCCAGCACATCGGGATGGCGAAGTCGCTCGGCATGGAGGCGGTCGGCTTCCTCATGATGGCCCACATGCTCGAGCCCGCGAATCTTCTCACGCAGGCCCGCATCATGGAGGATGCGGGGGCCGACTGCGTCTACGTCGTCGACTCGGCGGGCGCGATGACAACCGCCGATGCGCGGGCGCGGGTCGCCGCGCTCAAAGCCGGCCTACGGCCGACGACCGAGGTTGGCATCCATGCCCACAACAACCTCTCACTCGCCGTAGCCAACTCGATCGGCGCCCTCGAGGAGGGGGTCGACCAGGTCGATGGCTGCTCACGCGGCCTGGGTGCCGGTGCCGGCAACTGCCCCACTGAAATCCTCGTAGCAGTCTCCGAGCGCCTCGGCTGGACGACGGGCGTCGACACACTACGGATCATGGACGTCGCCGAAGACGTCGTGCGCCCGGTGATGCCCCGCGAGCAGATCGTCGACCGCAATGCGCTCACCCTCGGCTATGCGGGGGTCTACTCGAGCTTCCTGCTCCATGCGGAGCGCGCCGCCGAGCGCTTCGGGGTCGACGCTCGCGAGATTCTACTGGAGCTCGGCAGACGCAAGGTCGTGGGAGGCCAGGAGGACATGATCGTCGACGTCGCCCTCGAGCTCAGCGCCGGCTCGAAATCGCGAGCCTCGACGAGCTGATCGGGTGTGCCTGGGTGGCCGGGACGCGAGACGGGCCCGGATTGGCCATTGATCCTGAGCGCACCAAGTGATCGATCTGATCCACTGCGGGCCGTTGGTTGCCGCGCCGCGCTCAGAGGGCGGCACGGGACGAGGCGGCAACCAGGAACGTGTAGCGGATCGAGTTTGGCGCGGTGTTCCCGCTCCCTTCGGACGATCGCCCAGTGGGGCTCATCGATAGATCTGACAGCCCCGATTGGTCTACTATCTTATCAATTAACCTCCTGTTTCACGAGGGCGTCGTAGTTGGCCAGACCGAACTTGGATATTCTCCGGCCGATCCAGACCCAGAAGCTGTATCGGCACGCGGCTAGCCAGATTGTTAGGGCTATCCGCGACGGTGCGCTCAAACCTGGACAGCGGCTGCCTTCAGAACGCGAGCTTGCGAGCGTCTTCGGTGTCAGCAGAGCGTCCGTGCGAGAGGGGCTGCGGGCTCTCGAGATCCTGGGAATGGTCGAGAGTCGTCGCGGGTCCGGCAGCTATGTGACCGCAACGTCCGAGCTTCTCTCGGATGAGGCAATCGGCGACCTTGAAGAAGGCTTCGATCCTCTGCATTTCCTCGAGGCCAGGGAGGTCATTGAAGGCGAAATCGCGGCCATCGCCGCGAAGCGACGAAATCTTGACGACCTGTCAGCCATACGTGCTGCGATCCACGACATGCGCAGTGCCACGGATGACTCAAGCCTCGAATTCTCGTTCCATGAAGCCGACTACCGATTCCACGAGCATGTCGCCGCCGCGACACACAACACGTCCTTCGTGGATGTTGAGAAGCGTCTCATTTGGCAGAGGCGGCGCCAAGCGTGGCAACTCGCGGCTGAACGAGTCGTTTCCGCGCCCGGCGCGCGGAGCGAGATCGTTGAGCAGCACGCCGCGATCCAGTCTGCGATCGAGAAGGGCGATGGCGACGCTGCTCGTCGAGCGATGGTCGCTCACATGCGGGCGGTCCGAGTGAGCCTACACAAGTTCAGACTCGCTCGGAAGTAGGCTAGACGGTGGCATCCGAGCGAGAGTAGAGGCCATGTGGGTCGAATGGTCGATCGGCCAGTTGGAAGGACCGTCGGGTTGAGGATCAGGTGCGGGTCATGATCCTCAACCACATTTGCCCATCAGTTGGGATTGTGCCGTACTCGACCTCGACGCCGTTGATTGTCGCACCAAGCGAATGACGATCGCGAGCGTACGTCGTTCGCGGTTGTCGCCGCTGAGGGAGTGGTCGCGGTCCGATGCGTGGCGGGCTCGTTGCGGTACTCGTCGATCGTCACTTCCGCGAGGCATGGCGAGCTTGGATTAGGACGGCGTGTTTTGTCATCGAGCGACAACGGTAGTTGCCCATCAACGAACGATTCGAGCTCGGGAACGTGATATGCCGGGAGATGTGCGTGTACGACCCCTCTCCTTCATTCCTCGATTCGTTGATTTCGACCGTCGGATTCACGGCGATGCAGATACGGTCGTTGCCCACTGGGTCTCGCGGACGGCCCCTGACGCGCGAGAATACTCCGTGACCCATACTGGCTCCCGACGTCGCAATCATGGGGTGGCCGGGTCAGTCGTGGACATCATCGGACAGACTCCGGTTGTGGAGCTCGCCCGCCTCACCAGAGGGCTGCCAGGCAGGATCGTCGCGAAGCTCGAGTATCTCAATCCAGGGTTTTCCAAGAAGGACAGGATCGCCCGAGAGATCATCGACGACGCCATAGCATCCGGGGAACTGCATCCACGCCAGCAGGTAGTCGAGCTAACGAGCGGCAATACGGGAACCGGCCTCGCGATCGTCTGCGCCGTTCTAGGCTACCCGTTTACGGCCGTGATGTCCGAGGGCAACAGCAGCGAGCGTGCGCGGATGATGCGCGCACTCGGTGCTGAGGTCGTGCTCGTCCCACAAGCCACGGGGTCCCAACCAGGACAGGTGACTGGCGAGGACCTCGCACTTGTCGAAGCCCGCGCCCAGGATCTTACCCGGGAACGAGATGCGTTCCGGGCCGACCAATTCGTACGTCAGTCCGCTGCGCTCGCGCATGAGCGCCATACCGGTCCCGAACTCTGGTCGCAGACGGGCGGCAGGCTTGACGCGTTCTGTGAGTTCGTAGGAACCGGAGGGACCTACGCTGGGGTAACGCACGCGCTGAAGTCTCGCCGGCCGTCGATTCGTTGCTACATCGTCGAGCCCGCGGGGGCGGCGATCCTATCCGGCCAGACGGTGGTCAAGTCGAACCACCGCATTCAGGGTGGGGGCTACGAAATGTCAAGCCTCCCGTTGCTCGAAGGGGTGCCGGTCGATGGTTACATCGCTGTCGCGGACGAAGAGGCCGTCTCGGTGGCGCGGCGGCTGGCACGGGAAGAGGGGGTGTTTGCTGGGTTCTCGTCCGGGGCGGTCGTAGCAGCGGGCCTCCGCCTCCTCGAGGGCGAACACTCCGGTGGAACCATCGCCGTCGTTCTCGCCGATTCGGGGCTGAAATACCTCAGTACCGACCTTTGGCAGGACGCCGACTCAAACGACGCCGATACGAGCTAGGGTCGAGCGACCGGCAGGACAATCGGTCCCGAGCCATGCTCGATTGGCCCGACAGCGACGAAACTCAGTCCTGCCGATGCGGCGCGCGAGCAGCCAGCACTACTCGCCGAAAGAGTAGGTAATGCTGTTGTGGCCGGCCAAGGCGTCCTCTCCAACAGGACATGGCACCACCTGGTATCGGGTAGGTTGGTCGGCTCGCGCACCGCTCGCCCGGTCGTGTTGTCGCGAGGACACATCTGCCACGAGACGCAGCATCCGGCTGGGAGGAACGCGGTCATTCCGACTCCGATTTGGGCGACGGACGCCCTCGGTACGCCGCTCACCGATACTGGTGAACGCCTCCGTCCTCCGACCAAATTGGTCTGCTATCTTGACAACCGGCCCGCAAGTTTGCTAGAAAGACGGCCAGCATGACTACCAGACCAGACTTGGAGATGCTACGGCCAAGGCAGACCTAGAACTCCCCCGATCACGGACCTCGGACACGAGCCGCCGAGCAGTACTCACATTGGGTTGGTTGACGCGATAGCCGTGTCGTGGCTGCGCGTTGCGTTCTCAGTAAGTCGACGAGGAGGATGCGATGTCTACGAGCCCGACGATGGGTCATCCGGATCCTATTAGCCCGCCGCGCGGTGAGAGAAAGTTGGGTCGGCGTGAGTTCCTCAAGGCAGCCGGCGCCGTGTCGGCGACCGTGGCTCTCGGGGGACTGGCGGAAGCTTGTGCCACTTCTGCATCACCGGTCCCGTCGGGGTCGTCGGTGCCGTCCTCCGTGCCGTCCTCCGTTTCAACCCCCGGCCCCTCGAAAGCGCCTTCCGGGCCGGTCACGATCACCTGGTGGGAGCCTGAGAACATTCCGGGTTGGAAGGCCCTATACGTTGACGACTTCGTTAGCGAGTTTGAGGCAGAAAACCCCAACATCAAAGTTGATGTCAGCATTGTCAACTGGCAGGACATCTTCCAGAAGGAGATTACGGCCGCGGCCGCCGGTCAGTTGCCGGACATCTGGACGACTAACTACACGTGGAACGCTTCATTTATCGATCTTGAGATCGTCCACCCTATCAATGAGTTCCTTACCCCGGACTTCGTCGACCAGATCTTTCCGGCCTACCTAGACCTCGGACTGAAGCGGGGCGACAAGAACTACGGCCTACCCCTCGGAGCTGCCACACGCGCTCTCTATTTCAACAAGGAAGTACTACGTCAAGCTGGCGTAATGAGCCCTCCAGCCACCTATGATGACCTGGTCGCGGCGGCTGTGAAAATCGGCCAACTTCCGGACCTGTGGCCATATCTCTTGCAGGCAAAGGGGGAGCAGGCGGAGCAAGACTTTGTGTGGCGCTTCTGGAGCCTTGGGGGCGATCTGGTTACACCCGATCTCCAACCTGGAATCAACACGCCTGCCGGATACACTGCCATGGAGTTCGTCGCCAACATGGCGCAGAAAGGTCTCACTCAACCCAACCCGGTTACTACTGACTACGGAAAGAAGATCGAGACGTTCAAGACCGGGAAGGTCGGGATGATGATCGATGGGTCGTGGTGGATGGGCGATCTTGTGAAGACAACGTTGGATTGGGGGACTGCGCCCATCCCGGCTGGCTCGCAGTCGTTCAACCAGGTGGTCACCGATTGCTATCTCATGAACGAGAATTCGATCGACAAGGAAGCGGCCTGGAAGCTGATGGCCAAGACGGCGGAGGACAAGTGGGCCCTCCGACGCGACAAGGCTCTGTCGTACCCCGCCTACAAGAGGACCTACGCAAACGACCCGTTCTTTGGCGATCCCAAATGGGCCGCCTTCTTCGCAAACGCCGACAACACCAAGTTCCTCCCGGGCGATCTTCCAAAATGGAAGGCGATGGTCGAGGAACTCTGGGCTCAGCAGCAGCTGGCCCTGCTCGGCCAGAAGGATCCAAAGCAGGCAATTGACGATCTTGCGGCCAAGTGGCAAACGTGGCTCAAAGGATGAGTCGTGCCTTTTCTGGCGACTTGGCGTGAGAACACCGGAGCGCGTCAATAGGCTTGGCGCACGGCGGAGACACGCATGGGGAAGGGCGCGCCGACGTCATCGCTCGTGAGTAGATGGTGGCGGCGGCGCGACACGCCAATGCTGAGCACCCTTCGACCGTGGCTTTTCATCGCGCCTTGTGCGCTGTTCCTTCTGCTCTTCGTTGGCTACCCGATCGTCCTCGTATTTGTGACCGCCTTTTCGCGCGTCGACGTTCTCGGACGCCTCCACGGATTCGATGGGCTTGCCAACTTCTCGGTGCTCATCGACGACCGTTTCCTGTCGGCGTTGAAGAACAGTCTCGTCTGGACGACCACGGCCGTACTTGGAGGGACGGTCCTTGCTTTCCTCTACTCGCTGGTATTGAACACGCGCTTCCCAGGACGAAGTGTGTTTCGAACGCTCATGCTCGTTCCATGGGCAATGGCACTTCCGATCGGCTCTTTAGTCTTTGTCTGGATCTTTGACGACCAATTCGGCTTCGTTACGGCGTTCCTTCACGGGCTAGGGATCATCTCGGCCAACGTATCTTGGTTGGGAGCGGGTGCTACGGCCTTTCCCGTTCTCATCTTAGTAGCCATATGGGCTTCGCTTCCTTTTGTGACGGTTGTCTGTCTAGCGGGGCTTCAAACGATCCCCGACGAGCTGCACGAGGCGGCCAGCATTGATGGTGCGTCGTTTGCCCAAAGAGTTCGCTTCATCACGCTTCCACTGATGCGACCAGTCTTGGCTGTCGGGATAATTCTGAACATCGTCGGAATGTTCAACTCATTCCCGATAGTCTGGATCATGACGCAAGGCGGCCCCGGATATGCGACGGAAATAATCCCAACCTTCATCTTCCGCGAGGCTTTTATCAATCAAGACTTCGGTGGAGCAGCCGCAGTGTCATTGATCGTGTTCCTGTTCCTGCTCACTTTCAGCATCCTGTACGCACGGGAGTCTTCCGTGGTGTCCGATCGTGCTTGAGAACAGAGGCAATCACACCTTCGTAATTGCCGCGGTGAGTCTCTGCGCGACGCTCTTGATCGTGTTCCCAGCGTACGTGATGTTGAGTACCGGCCTCAAGTCCAGTGAGACAATATTCGCGTCGCCTCCGCAACTCGTTCCGAATCCTGTGGTCGTGGGGAACTACCCTGACGTCTTGTTTAGGTCACAGATCGGAAGCAACCTGATAAACAGTGCGATCTTGAGCCTCGGGACTGCGATATTGGTCCTGCTCCTAGCTTTCCCCGCAGCGTACAGCGTTGCCAGGCACCGATTTCGTGGTCGTCGACTCTTCATGTTCTCACTCTTGGCATTGCAGGTATTCGCTCCGATAACGCTGATAGTGGGTGCCTTCAAGCTGATGGCCACGTACGGGCTGGTGGACTCGTACTGGGGACTGATTCTGATGGACTCGGCATTTGCGCTTCCGTTCGGAGTGTGGCTGCTGCAGGGATACATCTCGACGATTCCGCGAGAGATCGAAGAGGCGGCTAGGGTTGACGGCGCAAGTGGACTCCGCCTGCTAGCGAGCGTCGTCGTTCCGCTGGCGTTACCTGGGCTCGCGACGGTCGCGATGTATGGATTCGTGACGGCATGGAACGAGTTCCTGTTTGCCTTGACGTTGATTCAGCGAGATGAATTGAAGCCGGTCACGGTCGGGCTCATGTCGTTCCGAGGCTTGTACTCCACTCGCTGGGATCTCCTCATGGCCGGTGCCACGCTGGCCACCATTCCACCACTGATCGTCTTCTTCGTTATCTCGAGGAGCATGATCCGCGGTCTTACGGGAGGGGCCGTTCGTTGACCTAACCCGACATTGTTGATCTGAGGGTCGTCGCCACGGTGCCGCTCCCGGCCGTAGGCATCGGCCGATCTGGGATGGCTTGATGATGACCGGAAAGACGGGACATGGAGTCACTCTCGTGAGAATGGATATGGTCGGGACATCGGTTCAGGCTGATAGCGATCAGGTCGAGACCCTTCTTGGCTTTTACAAGTCCATGGTGCGCATCCGGTTCTTCGAAGAGGCCGTGGAGACCGCGATCCTTGCGGGGAGGATGCCTGGCTTCTGCCATCTGTCGATCGGGCAAGAGGCGGTGCCCGTCGGCGTGTCCGCCGCCCTGCGTCCAGGCGACTACGTCGCCAGCAATCATCGCGGCCACGGCCATGCCTTGGCTATGGGATGTGATCCGAAGGCCATGATGGCGGAACTGTTCGGGAGATCGGCGGGTCTTTCGGGTGGCCGGGGCGGATCGATGCATATGGCGGACGTTTCAAAGGGCTTTCTCGGTACAGACGGCATTGTTGGCGCCAGCTTGCCCCTCGCCTGCGGTGCCGCGCTGTCAGCGCTGCTGCGGGACTCGGAGCAGGTCGCGATTGCGTTCCTTGGCGATGGTGCCTCCGACATTGGGACCTTCAGCGAAAGCCTGAACCTCGCGTCTCTCTGGTTGCTTCCGGTGGTATTTGTCGTGGAGAACAACCTCTACTCAGAGGGCACGTCGCAGGTGCGACATCAGCGAGTTGATGACATCGCCGAGCGAGCCGCTGGATATGGACTACCAAGCGCGGTTGTGGACGGTATGGATGTATCGGCAGTGGCAACGGCCGCGATTTCGGCAGCGGATCGTTCTAGGAAGCACCTCGGGCCCTCGCTCGTTGAGTGCAAGACGTATCGCTATCGAGGCCACTACGTCGGGGAGCCCGAGGGTTATCGGACTGCCGCCGAGGTCGAGCAATACCGCGAATTGGACCCCCTTCAGAGCCTGAAGCGGCGGCTCATCGCAGGTCACGGAGTCACAGAACAAGTCTTGGGCACCATCGAGGCCGACGTCCGGGCCGAGATCGACGGCGCAGTTGCGTACGGGGCCGCCGGCATGCCACCAGATCCCGGCGAGATTGAGCGATTCACCTATGTCTGATCAGTCGACGCCGAAAGGCCGGACACTTACTTTCGTCGCGGCGGTAAACGAAGGCCTACGGCAGGCGATGGAGACCGACGATCGCGTCATCGTTCTGGGCGAGGACGTCGGACCATATGGCGGAGTGTTCGGTGCTACTCGCGGCCTACACGAGAGGTTCGGCGAGCGGCGTGTCTTGGATACCCCGATCTCGGAGACGACGTTCGTTGGAGCGGCCGTCGGTGCGGCCATGTGTGGATTCCGCCCTGTCGTAGAGCTCATGTTTGCCGACTTCGTCGGGTTCGGATTCAACCCCTTGGTGAATCAGGCCGCCAAAGCACACTACATGTTCGGCGGTCAAGTTACGGTGCCTCTCGTTGTTCGCACGGCAATCGGGGCGGGCCTGCGAGCCGGCCCACAGCATTCGCAGATGATGTACTCCCTCTTCGCGCATGTGCCCGGCCTGAAGACGGTCGCACCGGCCACCCCATATGAGGCGAAGGGGCTGATCATGTCGGCCATTGAAGACGGAGGCCCTGTCGTCTTCTGCGAGCACAAGGCGCTATACGCAGACAGAGGCGACGTTCCCGAACCACCCTACAAGATCCAGATTGGGAGTGCCAACGTTGTCCGCGAAGGCACGGACGTGACCGTCGTTGCGGCGTGCCAGATGCTCAAACGTGCGCTCACTGCCGCCGAGGCCCTGGAGGCGTCCGGCATAAGCCTTGAGATCATCAATCCTCGGACGATCTTCCCGCTCGATACATCGCTCATCCTTGAATCGGTGGCTAAGACCAGACACCTCGTAGTTGTCGACGAAGACAACGCCTTCTGTGGCTTTGGATCGGAGGTGGTGAGTACCGTTACCCGCGAAGCGTTCGGCGCATTGGCGGCTGGGCCTGTCTTGGTTACCCCGCCGCACACGCCAGTGCCGTTCAGCCCGGTGCTCGAAGACACCTACCTACCAGGTTCTGACGCAATAGCACAGGCGGCGCGCCACGTCCTCGAGTCCGCATGAAGCCCGGCCGCTACGAACTCGGAACGCGATGCCACGACCAGGAGGAACCAGGCCCGTGTCTTCGCCGTGTGCTTGCTCAAGCAAGACGTCTAAGGCCGACGAGCCTGCCTTGGGCAAACACGTTCGGCCAGATCAGGAGCAGCGACGGCGGTCTATGAAAGCGGTTCAACCTGTATCGGATCGGGGACTCGACCCGCGGCGGTCCTCTCACGACTCCAGCGACGATGTTGAGATAGCTACGACCAAACTGGCTCGCTCCGATCCGACAAAGCTGAAGCTGCAAACATCCTCGGCCTCGAACAATTCGTCGAGGCATCGATTCCGGGCGATTCTCACCAGCGACCGATTGTTGCACTGAGGAGGGCAGGAGATGTCGTTTTCGGAGCAATCCTGGGTGGCTAAGCTAGCCGAGGGCGTCTCCGAGCCTTCGATTGACCAAGACGAAATCGGAGCGTTGCGTGCACTCGGACCCGCGCAGGTCCTGACCGCGATGAAGTCGGTGCGCAGTGGGAACGTTTATGACTTGGACGCGGGGCGTTTTCCCGGAATGCCCATCTGGCCCGGCCACCCTCCCTACCAAGTCGTCACATTTCTCACGCCCCGCGGTATCGCACGACAGCCAGGCTGGACGCCGGATGTCAATTGGGTCAATCAGGGCGCAATGACGGAGATGGTAATAGCGACACAGCATTCCGGGACGCATATCGACGCCTTAGCCCATCACACCGTTGGCCCGGACAGCCATTGGTACGGAGGCTTCTCGACCGAGAGTTGCCTTGGGGACTCGGGACCAACGAAGGCGGATATCTCGACTACTCCCCCGATCTTCGCGCGCGGGATCCTCCTTGACATTCCGGGTTTGAGGCAAGTTGACCGCCTGAGGACCGGGGAACTCGTGACCATCGGCGACGTCGTTGCCGCTCTTGATCGGCAGAGGGTCGAGCTTCGTGAGAACGACGCGATCCTATTCCGAACCGGCCTCATGTCGGTCTGGCCTGATGTGCAGGCGGTCAAGACGACTGATGGTGCGGGCCCCGACCTCGCGACTATTCGATGGCTTGTCGAGGAGCAAGGTGCCTGCTTCGTCGCGAGTGACACGTCTGTTCTTGAGCAGCAGCCATCGCCAATCCCAGGGGTGCCCCAGCCCGTCCACGCTTATCTCCTCATCGAGCGTGGCGTCCACATCGGTGAGTACTTCTATCTGGAGAATCTGGCACGGGATCAGGTTTACGAATTCCTGCTCATCGTTCTGCCGCTGCGGCTGTCGGGCGGCACAGGGTCGATGGTCAGACCAATAGCCGTTGTGTAGCAATGGCTGGGTTTCGATGCACGCGCCTCGACGTATCGGTGGTGCCAGGGCCGGTCACACGGCCTCGGGGAATCGTATGAGTGATTGACGCACTGACTGGATTCCTCGCCCCCGTTTCAGTAAGGAGCTAAGCGTGTCGGAGGTGATCATCCCCAAGGTTGGTTTGACGATGGAGGAGGCACTCATCATCAGCTGGTTGGCAAATGAAGGCGATGAAGTGACGGCTGGTCAGCCGCTCCTGGAACTGGAGACGGAGAAGACAAACGTGGAACTGCCGAGTCCCGCGTCCGGCCGGCTCTCGCGCATCCTTTCCCACGCAGGCGAGACTGTAGCTGTTGGTGACGTGATCGGAATCATCGAACCCTAGCGTGTTCGGTATTGGACGAACAAGCGAGCACCGAAACGTCGGCAGGTGCCGTACCCGTCTTCGCAATCAAGACATAGATCAAGGCAGCTGTACGCGAAACCACACCCGATGCTCGCCGCGGTTGTGCCTCCGTCGATGAGCCGCACCCTTCGAGTCGCTTGCCGGTGTTTCCAGAACTCTGGTGGGACTGTGGACTAGGGAGACATCCGTGATCGTTGTGACTTCGTCGCCGGCACACGGCGTGGCCGCCCTTCGACTATGTACTTCACTATTCCTATGACGATTCGCCACATCCCGCGTTGGTCCGAGCTTAAGCCTTACCTTCAGATGCGTCGGGTCACGCTCTCGCCCACCGAACGGCGACTTGCCGGTGCCGCGACGCTGTGGGATCTGCGGGACATTGCTCGACGCCATACGCCACAAGCCGTGTTCGATTTCGTCGATGGCGCGGCTGAGAGCGAGATCAGTCTGCGCCGGAACAGGGAGGTGTTCGAGCGGGTGGAGTGGGTACCGAGTGTGCTGCATGACGTCGCCTCGGTCGACACAACAACGACGATCCTCGGACACCGGTCAGAACTACCGTTGATCTTCGCTCCGACGGGCTTCAATCGTCTGATGAACCACGAAGGCGAGTCCGCCGTGGCGCGAGTCGCAGAACGCGTCGGCATTCCTTACGTCTTGTCCACCATGGGGACGACGTCTCCCGAGGCGCTCGCGTTAGCCGCCCCGGCTGCCCAGAAATGGTTTCAACTGTACCTGTGGCGCGACCGGGCGGCGAGCAACGAGCTCATGTCTCGGGCAGCGGCGGCAGGGTATTCCGCGCTGGTCCTGACTGTTGACACACCGGTCGCGGGATCGCGCCTCCGCGACGTCCGAAACGGGTTCACCATTCCGCCCACGCTGTCGCTCAGGACCCTGGCGGATATCGCCGTACACCCCGGATGGTGGTTCAACGTCTTGACGACCGAGCCCCTCTCGTTCGCGTCTCTGAACGCCTGGCACGACACGGTCGCGGCGCTGGCGAACCGCGTCTTCGACCCGTCGGTTACGCTCGCGGATCTCACGTGGCTCCGGAGCGCCTGGTCGCGACCGCTTGTCGTCAAGGGGATAGAGACTGTCGAGGATGCGCTCACTGTCGTGGACGCAGGAGTCGATGCAGTCGTCATTTCCAACCACGGCGGTCGGCAGCTCGACCGTACGCTCACCCCGCTCGAGCAACTGCCACGAATTGCTGATGCCGTGGGAGACCGGGCAGAGGTCTACGTCGATGGAGGAATCATGGGAGGTGCCGATGTCGTGGCGGCGGTGTCGATGGGCGCCCGGGCGTGTCTGGTCGGCCGTGCCTATCTGTACGGTCTGATGGCAGGCGGGGAACGTGGCGTCCAGCGGGTAACCGACCTGCTCGGTCAGGAATTGGTCCGGACTCTGCAGCTCCTTGGGGTAAGCAATATCTCCGAGCTTCGGGGCGACCGTGTCCGGCTCCGGGACCGATGACTGGGTGGCCGACACGCCATACATGAGCCCCATGGTGCTAGGTGGTGTCGATGTCGGAGCTCGACAGCCAGGGGTCTTGTCACTGCGCTTGGGCGTTGATATCCCCATGCGTCCCCCGATAGTTGTTCGAACTCTGCGGTTCTGCACTGAGAAAGCACTGCCGTGCTAGATTCGCTGGGCTTGACCGCACCTGTGGTTGCCGTGACCCGCCAGGAACTACCGGGTGAAGGTCTTGATCGCCTCGCTCGATACGTGCGGCTGGTCCGATGGCAGTCGGCGCGCTTTCCCGATGCCGACCAACTTGCACGCCTTGTGTCGGCAGCTGACGGCCTCCTTTGCTTGGGCGCCGATCGTATTGATAGGGAGTTCCTTGCGGCTTGTCCGCGGCTCCGCGTGGTCGCGACAGCGAGCGCCGGGTTCGACAACTTGGACTTGATGGCCCTCACGGAGCGCCGCATCCTAGCGTCCAATACGCCTGGGGTTCTCACGGAGACAACCGCTGATCTCACATGGGCGCTGATATTGGCCGTCTGCCGCCGCGTCGTGGAAGCTGATCGTCTTGTGCGGGACGGGCTCTGGCGACAGCTCTCGTTCGACCTGATGCTGGGTCGCGATGTCTATGGCGCGACGCTGGGCATCGTCGGATACGGCGCAATAGGGCGTGCAGTTGCCCGACGGGCAGTCGGGTTTGGCATGGACGTATTCCACAGTGGGGGCCGACCGCAGGTCGACGACTTCTCGCGATCTGTGCCACTTGACGAACTGTTACGGATCGCAGACATAGTCACTCTCCACGTTCCGCTGACCTTAGCAACGCGTCACCTCATCGCTGAGCGAGAGCTAGAGCTCATGAAGCCCACAGCCGTCCTGATCAACGTGGCTCGCGGTGGAGTGGTCGACCAGGCTGCGTTGTACCGGGCTCTGCGCGAGAAGTGGATATTTGCAGCCGGACTTGACGTAACCGCCATGGAGCCAATACCCGCCGATGACCCGATCTTGTCGCTCGCCAACTGCATCGTCCTTCCGCACATCGGGTCGGCCACGGAAGCGACGCGCGCACGCATGGTGGACGACGCCGTGGACAACCTGATTGCCGGTCTCGCGGGAGAACTACCTCGAAATTGCCTAAACCCTGCCGTGTTCGGGTAAACACCGACGCGCAGAGCAAGATACGATCGAGGTGTCGTCCAGCGGCTTGAGCAGGAACTTGCCCTTCGGTCCGATCATACGCATCCGGTGGCTGATCCCCTCCCACTCGGCGGACGGCTCGGCCAGGTGCGCTTGGTTCACCCGGCATGGGCCGTTGTGGCGAGCAGGTGACCTGACAAAGTCAGTGAGCAGCGACAGGATGTGGCTGAGGACGTACCTGCGGTGCTGGGCACCGGAGTCCAAGGTGGTCGTCTCCCTCGTCTTCCTTGAGCAAGAGGGTGTCGAAGTCACTGGCCGCTCAGGAGGTGACACTTAGGGCCTGTAGCCGAATTCCCCCGTTCGGATCGGCCGGTTTGTGCCAGCAGAGCTGACACGCTCGGGCGTCACGCTCGCTGCCATGAGCTTCGCGATCGCCCTGTCCGACGAGCAGTGGGAGCTCGTGGCTGACCTGTTCG
>JBGPIH010000008.1:0-37248 GCA_041484785.1 Candidatus Limnocylindria bacterium | reverse complement strand
CGAGTCAGGAAGAAGTTGCGCTCGATGAAGGCGTACGACGCCTTCAGCTCATGGGCGACGATGGTCACGGGAGTGGTCTCCAGGTGGGAGAGTCGGCCCGACCCCTCAGCGGGATCGAGCCAACTCCAGGTGGGACTCCGCCGCGATTCGCTCGCCCAGCGCGATGACGCGGCGGCCGATCGAGCGGCGGAGAGACGAGCGACCGGCATCGATGCGTCGCTCTCGCGCGAGCTCCTCGATCAGTCGCTCCTGGCGCTCGCGCGCCAGTTCGAGGGCCAACTGGCTGAAGTTCATCGATCTCACCTCCTTTCAGTCGTCAGATTCGGTCTCGTCCTCGTCGACGTCGTCGTCGAGCGAGCGACCGGTAAAGGTCATGAACACGTCTTCGAGCGTTGCCGGGCGGCCCAGCCGGCTGGCAACGAGAGCGATGAGGCCGTCCGGCGAGTCCTCGGCGACGACACGGCCGTCGTTGAGGATCGTGATCCGGCCACACAGGCGTTCGGCCTCGGCCAGGTCGTGGGTCGTCAGGACGATCGTCGCGTCGTGGGTCTCCCGGAGTTCCTCGATGAAGGTCTGGACGTCGAGCTTGGAGCGCGGGTCCAGGCCGGTGGTCGGTTCGTCGAGGAGCAGCAGGGTCGGGCTGGTCAGGAGCGCTCGCGCGATCGCGACCTTCTGCTGCATGCCTCGGCTCATCTGCTCGATCGGCCGGCCGGTTCGGTTGGCGCCGATGCCCAGCCGGGCCAGGATCGAGAGCGCTTTGCGCTTCGCCGTCGCGCCGTCCATGCCATAGAGGCGGGCGGCGAAGAGCAGGTTCTCCATTGGGCTCAGCTTCTTGAAAAAGGCGGCGTCCACGCTGACCCGGTTGATCAGCCGCTTGACCGCCATCTCGTCGCGGACGATGTCGTGGCCGAAGACCTCAACCCGACCCTCGTCGAGGGTCAGGAGCCCGGAGATCAGCCGGATGAGCGTCGACTTGCCGGAACCGTTGGCACCCAGGATCCCGTGGATGTCGCCGCGCTCCAGGCGCATGGACACGTGCGAGATCGCGACCACCGGCTTGCGCTTGCGCCCGACGATGAACCGCTTGCTGGCGTCCTCGATCAGGAGCGCGGGCTGGGCCACGTGATGCGGGTGGGCGGCGACCGGCCGGGTCGGCGGGCTGGGCGAGCCGTTCGATCCGTTCTTCAGTTCGGGGATCAGGATGGCGGTCACGGTGGGTGCTCCAGGTGCTGCGGGGAGGGTCGGGAGGGATGACGCCCGAAATGGAAAGAGCCGCGGGCTCCGACCCGACGTGCTCGACGTCGGGGGGCCTCGCGGCTCCTGGTGTCCGATCCTGTGATGGCAGGGCTGGGCATCAAAAAAGCCGGGGGCCCATCTGGCCCACGGCTCGTGGTTCGTCCGGAAGGCGGTCCAGCCGCCTGCGGTCTAGCTCGAGATGGGCACAGATCTCCCGTGCGCGTCGGCGCCGGTAGGCGCAACGCATCGGCGGAGGAGGAACGGATTCGTCATCATTCGGAGCCGCCTCCCTGGGAGTTGGTCGGTGCACGCGACTTGCGAGCCGGACGGGAGTCTACCCGCCGCTCGGAACGGGTGTCAACCCGGGACGGGGGTAAAGAGCAAGCGGCTCCGCTGAACACCCAGACATCCACTAGGGACCCCTATGATCTCGGGATGAAGAACGAGCCCAAGTCCGATCTGACCACAGAGTCGGTTCGCGACCTCGTCCGGCGTGTCTCATCGCTTGAGGAGGCCGTTCGCGGGCTCTACCGAGCCATTGGGGAGTATCCCGAGCGGGAAAGTGATCAGGAATCTGATCTCTCTACAGTCAGACGCCTCGTGGTCGACGAGAAACGCCGCGTCCAGCTTCAGCTCGTGGTTAACCGGGCGACGGACACCGTCTTGAGCACCATCTCGGGTCCTGACCTTGCGTCGTTTGGGGCGCCCTTCAGCGATGACGAGCTAAGACGGCGGGTCGACTCTTACAGAACGGCCGTCTCCGGCCTCGCTCCAATCCTCGCGGAGGGGTGCTATTGGGGAGAGAGCTGGACCTCGGGCCTCTGGCAGAAGGTCATTCATCGCGTGGCAAATGCGGTGGAGGGTGGTAGCGGTATCGTCGTTTGGGTTCAACTCAGACTCCTCCCCGCCATGATGCTGCTGTATGCAGGCGGGGTTGGGGCCGTCGCGGCGGAACGATACGAGAACCTGTTGGCCATTCTCCTTCGTGCGACTGTTCGGGAGCCATCAGAATCTCGGCCAGCCGTCATGACCCTGGTCCCGAACAAGGTCCTCGGCTTGAACGCCGCGCATAAGCTTGAAGGGATGGGTCGACGGCTCACTCCTGTGAGCGACCTGATGTTCGAAGCCGCCAGACCTTGGCTTCAGGAAGCTGTGCCGGACGACGAAAGCTTCGAAATCGCGTTCGACCGGTTTGAGTTCATGCTCGGCGTCGTTGCGGTCGACCTCGGAAAACACTCCGGCCCAGTTGGCCGCTTCGGTTGGAAGCGACTTCACTATCCGGCCTCGGATGTCGTTGTCACAGTCCGCCAGGAAATCGAGAGGCTCGGTGATAAGTGGCCGCCGCTGAAGGCAGGCTTCTTTGAGGGCGATCTTGAACGCGCCAAGTCGTCGATCGAATCGTATGAACGGATTGTGACCGAGGTTGGGGGTCGGTGGTTCTAGGTGTCGCGTATCAATCCCTTCGCGCCGGGTAATGCCCTAATCGATGCACGATTGTTCGTGGGGCGCCTCCCGCAACTAGAGGCGGGTTACCGGCTGTTGATCCAGACGCTTGCCGACAACCCACGGCACACGCTGATCACGGGTGAGCGGGGAATTGGCAAGAGTTGGCTGGCAACGGCTATCGCAGGTATGGCCCGCGGCGAACGAGCGTACCTTGACCTACTTGCCACTCCGCCCGAACCGTTCCCGAGGCCCTTTCTCGTCGGGTACCACGAAACGCGGACTGGCGAGGATATCTCCAGCATCGCGGCTGGATTGATCCGCCCACTGAAACAGCGCCTGGCGCCGTCGCTTGGACAAATCACCGACATTGCCGAGGTTACGGTCTGGCTCGCGAAGTTCCGCTTTCGCGATCATGAGCCTGCGAATGACGTTGTCGACAAGATGATCGCCTCGGCTACGGAGATCTGGAAGGAGGCGCAAGGCCATTACGGCGGCCTTCTGCTCGTGCTGGATGAGCTCGACGAGGCTTCGGCTGACCCGGGTCTCGCGTCTTTCTGCAAGGTGCTCATCTCGGAACTCGCCCGAGCGGGCCTTAGCTCTGTTTGCCTTCTAGGCGTGGGACTCGACGGGATTTTTGGTCGACTTGCGGAGCAGCATCCATCTGCACCGAGACTGTTTGCCCACATCGGAGTCCCTCCCCTCAGCGAGGAGGAATCGCTGGACCTGATCGACACCGCTCTTATCGACAGCGGAATGTCGATCCAAGAAGGCGCCGCCAAGGCGATTGCGCGGATAGCCCAAGGCCGGCCCTTCGAGGTTCAACGGCTCGGATCTCTAGCCTTCGACAGAGCCGATATTGAAGACCGCGACGAGATCACCGGCTCGGATGTCGAATCTGTCGAAGCGTGAGCCCGTCTAGCACTTAAGCCACCGGACGTACGGCGGATGCCCTCATTCCGTCGACGGCTAGTTCGATCTTGCGCAGGGTTGCGAGCTTCGGCCGCCCGAGTCCACGCTTCACGGTTGAGACCGACCCGACCGACACCGCCGCCTCTCGGCTGATCTCCCGCACCCCGAACGGCTCCATCAGCTCGCGTACCCGAGCGGCATACGCGCCGAGGTCGCGGTCACCGGTCCCGTACCGGATCTGCGTTTCGGGATTGGCGCCGAGGTAGAACTGCTCCTCCCAGCGATTGGCCTCCTTGCCGATGTTGTCGATTGGGCCTAGCGGGCGGACATGTCGCCGGCTCGTTGGTCCGGCATCGAGGAAGTCGCCACCGTGGAACTTCGCTTCCGGGTGGAGGTGGTACTGGGCGAGGACCTCGCGATATGTTCGAAGGAGATGCGCCGGCACCGGTTCCCCGGTTTCGCGATCGAATGCCCGTTGCGCGGCGATTTGCGCGTCTCGCTCATACGGAGCCGCGACATTCGGTACTGAAAGATCATCGTCGCCCTGGCGTCTCGACACCGCCGCAAGCGGATCCACGGACGCGAGTCGTGATCCACGAGCTTGGAATGCGAGGAGGAACCCGAACGGACGGACCTGCTCGCGATACAACTTGCCCTCGTTGTATCGATCGAACCAACGCAATAGCGCCGGCGTCGTTGCCCCGTAGCGGCTGACTGCCGGGACATCGAGTCCGGGAATGTCATCGAGATCGACCTGTGCGGGACATCCATCCAGTGCCGCCAGGACGATCCGATACCAGAGGTCGTGTTGCCAGCGCGGAACGCCGAGATCCTTCTCCTTGACGATCGGCGCGGGGATCAACGCGGGTGCGTCCTTCGCCTCATACGGCGGTCGGAGATGGCCAAGCCCATGGCCCGACGCCTTGCGCAGCACCGGCTGACCTTTGCAATCGAGGTTGAACAGCGCGTATCGCTTGTCCGACACGGCGAAGCAGAAGAGCGGTGCGAGTTCGCGCGTCTTCTTGCCGTCATCGTCAAGCGCGTAGTTCGCGTCTTCGAGTTTGAACAGTGGGTCGGCGATCCGATACGGCTTCAATGGCTCGAACCAGTCGAGCACGCGCCGAGCCCGTGCTTTGAACTCCGTCTCGGTCATGCCCTCGGGCCGCGCGATCGCCATCGAGTCGGTATCGCAGAACGCCCAGTCGAGGCCGGCGTCGATGATCGCCCGCTCCGCCAGCCCCAGCATCAGCCGTGCCGCGCCGGTGATGAGCGCTCCCAGGATCGGGTGAAAGAAGCGTCCCGGCGACTCTGTCTGGTGCGTGCGCCGCGGGAATGGCTCGGCGTCACGACCGAAGCAAACAACCTCGATTGCGTCATCGGATTCCGTGACGTTGAGCTCGATGAAGATGCCGTAGCTCGTGGCGTTGGCCATGATCTTCAAGGCGAGTTGGTCGGCGTCGAACTGCTCGGCGATATCGTCGTCGCCGGCAGCCCTGGCGATATCGCGCTTCGCTTTGAGCTCGGTTCGGAGCTCGATCAACCGGCGGAAGACGTCATCGGTCGCCGGATCGACCCGATACGCCGGATTGCCCATGAGATCGACCGAATGCAGTCCCGCCTGAATGGACCCAGGTCGAAATCCGATCGCCCGCCGGACCGTCGGGATATGACCGCCGTTGACACGGGCCACGATCGCGTCGGCCAGCGTGTACCAGACCGCGACGCCATCGGTGGAGAGGTGGTTGAGCCCGATCGTGTAGCCCTCGCCGTCGTATTTCCCGCGAACGGGCAGAAGGTCGCCCTCAACTTCGAGCTCGACCAAGATGCCGAGCCGTGACCACATGTCGGGTCGTTGGAGATCTGCGGCAGTGGTCGTTGCGAGGATCGACTGGGCTTCCTCGGTCGCGTCGTATGTCTCGATGCCGTCGGCAATGACGTACCGCCACAACCCCATCAGGCTGCAAACCGTTGGGTACATCGACAGGAAATCGGCATACAGAACCTGCACGACTTCGCGGCGGCGATGGACCTCCGAGCGACCGCCGAAATAGGCCGACATGATCCGACCGATGAGCGTCGGAGGCACGTTGGGCTGGACTCTGGTCCATGGGGCGACGCCCATCGCATCAAGCTGGGCCTTGCCGAGGCTCGCAGCGGAGTAGATCTTGGCCAGCGGTGTCGCGAGCCCGAGCGTGTCGTATCGGGCGGCCAGCCGCTCGTGACATTCCCAGGTGACCTGAACGTCGGTCATCGCGTAGTCGAGGAACGTCGGCGTGATGACGGGGTCGTCGTACTCCGCCTCACCTTTCTGCGTGGGCGTTCCGAGCAGCTTCGCCAGCGACCGTAGATCGCCTCGATGTTCGAGCACTGCCGCGGCCGTGGTATGGACGTCTACGAACCAGCCGCGCGTTCGTGGGACCTCGAAACGCCGTTTGCGCATGCCTCTTGGCGTCGGCTGGCGTGCCGGATAGGTGAACCGGATCAACGACTCGGTGCTATTGAGATGACGGATCTGGACTCTGGGTCGCCGTGGGTTCTCGGTGAGGATGAACGTGAAGCCGCCGCGCATCGGTGGGCTCGCCGCGGTGTCGTGGCGGATCGCGAGTTTGGCAATGTCGACCGGGGCATTGAAGAGAATGCATTGCCCGTTCCAGTCGATCAGGACACGAACGAAGACCGAGTCGACGAAATCGCCAATGTCGCGAATCATGAGGTCGTGGTCGAGGGCGTATCGATAGACGACGGCACGATCCTGATCGGTGAGGCTGAGCGGGTCGAAGAAGAGTCCCGCCTCGACGAGCTCGCCATCGTTGCGGATCTGATAGCTACCGATCCGGAGCTGCTGGGCGGCATCCACCGTGAATTCCGTGTCGAAGGTCAACGACCAGGCACTTGGTGGAAGAGCTGGCTTCCGGGTGGCCGGCTGGCCCGTCGATCGCCGTTTCCGTTCCGGCGAGGGCGGCGGCGGGGCGAACGCACGAACCGCCATCTCGACTGGCTCTGGTGGTGGTAGCGCACTCATGATGAGACGACCGGTGCACCGACCCAGCCGTAGGGCCAGGGACACACCGCCGCCCCTTCAATAAGCTGCTGACCAAAGGCCCAGAGCCTGCCCACGAGGTCCGCCAAGAGAGTCGCCAATCCGAGCAGGAAATGCCCAGCACGCTCCATGATCGGCGGATCGACCGGGTTTGCAGCATTCGCCGCTGCGTTGCTCTCCTTGCGGTGACAGTTTCGACAGAGGATCACGCCCTGGTCGTCATACGCCTGACCGGCCAGGTGGTGGAGTTCGAGGCAGCGCCAGTCGTCTTCGCCGCAGACCACGCAGCGCGGATCGGTCGTGCCGAGTCGGCGGTACGCGGCCTGGCGACGACCTTCCTCAGCTGGATCGTCGAACGCGAAGGACGTTTTCATCGGCTGGTCCTTCACACGACGATGCGATATACGAGCTCGAATGGCTCGGGTCCAGCGGCCATTAGCCGGTAGAGCGTGTTCGGATCCGTTTCGAATGGGTGGAACTGCCCCCGCACGTCTCGGACGCCGTCCCCTCGAAATGGGGCGAGGACCAGTGGGTCGTTGCTGACCTGGAACTGGCCAGTCGCAGCCATGTACCGGCCAACCTGGACGGACTCGGCGTAGCCTGGGACGATGACGTCGATCGTCCGCCCACGGCTATACATCGGCAGGCGACGTGGTCGCCGATCGACGCCGATCCGCCATCGGCCGCGTTCGCGGACCCCGACGCCGCTCTTGGCGAGGTAGCGACGCAGACGGTCACTCGACACCCCGATGCGCCTGGATGTTGCGGTGATCGTGCCGCCCTCGCGGATCTCGCGGATTCCTTCTTCGAGGACTGGGTCGTAGCCGGGCACGCTGACCAACGGCGAGATGTGGACCTGGCCGATTCCCGGGTGGCCGCGAGCCTGGCTGCGGCTCAGCCCGCGGGCGATGCCCCGGGCAACGCGCCGGTCGTATTCGGCCTGGTAGTCACGATCGCGGGACATCAGTCCGCCTGCCCACCCAACTCGTCGATCGCTGCGTCAATCCACGTCCGATATCGACGAGCCTGTTCTGATGCCTCGTCGCCGTGAGCGATTCGGAGCGCCTTGGCCAGGCGGGCGCCGGTACGGTCACCGAAGACCGCGTCGCCGATTCCGAGGCCACGCGATTCCCAGACAGCCTCGATCGCTCGAAACAATCGAACGGCTGCCTCATCGGGCGCTGTTCGCCGTCGCGTTCGAGTCACGGCTGGTCCGACGTGCAATGCACTGTCGCTTGCGCGAAGCCGACCAACAGTCGTCCGGGCGACCCCCACGAGTTCGGCGATCTCCTGGTCGGTCCGTCCACCCTCGACCGTCAGGCGCTGCACGGCCGCTTGCTTCTCGGTTCGGGTGAGTGGGATTGAAGCGGTCGCAGAGGAGCGGAGTCCAATCTCGAAGGCCTCCGTGATCGGATCACGTCCATTCGAAGGCGCGACCTCGACGAGGACCTCGTCCAAGCCCAGCTCGAACAGCGCCTGGCACCGGTGCCAGCCATCCGCGATTAGGAAGTCGTCGGCGCGTTCGATGACGAGCACCGGCGGCAAGGCGGTGAGGCCACCCGCCTCGTAGAGCTCCTTGAATTCGGCGACCCGATCAAAGTCGGCGTGAGCTCGCGGCCAGGCGCGGACGTTGTTAGTCAGCTGGTCAAGGCGGAGTTGGAGGGTCATTGAGCGTCCTCGCCGGCCCTTAGACGCTCGGCCCGGGCGGCCGCAACCCGCTCGACGTCACGTCGCCAGAAGAGGCGCCGCCCTCCGGCAGTCAGGATTGCCGGCAATACGCCGCGGGAAGCCATCGCGACGATCGCGGCAGGGGTGAGCCCGAGCACTTTGGCGGCGTCGGCCGGGGTTAGAAGATCGTCTCTGAGTTGGGTCATGACTCAATTCTGAGGTATCATGTTAGGTATCTCCTGGCGTGAGCCAGCTCGTCGATAACGCGAAGAAGTGGCCATTAGATGCCTAATCGTCGATCAACCGCCGAGCGTTGGACATCCTCACGACTCCGGAGAGCGGCGAAGGATGCCGGGTACCCGACGAGCGACGACCAGTTCCGTCGTTTCCTCCGGCGTCATCTATTGCCGCCGGCGGACCCGCCTGGTTACTGGGCACCCTGGGTAGCCGAGGCGCTGGTCGAGGTCCGCAGGCTGAGCACAGAGCGGATGACCCTTTCGCGGCGCGTCGTCCGCCTCCGCTCAGATGCGATCCTCTTCCCGATCCGGGCCGAGCACGTTCAAGAGGCGATGCTCGACGTTCTCCCCACAATCGAGGCCGCCATCAGTAAGTTGAAACGAGTTGCGGCGGCCACCAAGACGGATATTCGAACCCTTGATCAGGGTCGCCTCCCGTACCGCGAGGAGTGGCGCGGACTCCTCCGCTCGCGGGAGTTTCGGCCTTTCGAGGTCTGGTTGACGACCTGGTACCTGATGGTCGGCACGCTCGTTCCCGCCTGGTCGATCCCCGGCCCGAATCCGATCGCGGACATCCCCATTGAAGAACAGGTGATCCTCTACGGCGTGCACGACATGAGTCGTCGCCGAGCCGAGCACCCTGTAGCGACTGACCATCAATTGGAACAGATGCGACCCTACTAAGCGAAGAAGCGCCCCCCACGACCGTTGGAGCGGTCCGGGGGGCATGGCACAGAAGGAGTGGACCTTCCATGCGATCTCAGCCTATCGCCCCATTGCCGGTCTCGCGATCCGGCGTCTGCGCCGTAGACGGCTATGGAGTCAAGATTCGGGTCGAACGCGGCCGCCTCCTCGTGAGCGACTCGATTGGCCCGCTTCGTCGCGAGGCTCGGCTCGCCCGAGCAACCCACGGCGTCCGGCGGCTCGTCGTTCTTGGGCACTCAGGCTTCATTTCCCTGGACGGGATCCGCTGGCTCGCAGACGTTGGGATCGGCTTCGTGCAGCTCGATCCAGACGGTCGCCTCCTCATAGCCTCCGGCGGAATGGGGCTCGACGACCCGCGCCTGCGTCGAGCTCAGGCGATGGCGTTTGGGCAGCCGTCTGGCATGGCTGTCGCCCGGGCGCTCCTCGATGCCAAGCTCGCTGGTCAGCTCAGGGTGGCGTCCTCTCTCAGCGTGAGCAAGGGGCTGCGAGAGGCGATCGAGCGGGCGGCCGCGCTGCTCCGCCTCGCAACGACGCCGGCTGAGCTCATGGTGCCCGAAGCGGCGGCCGCGTCGGCGTACTGGTCCGCCTGGTCAGGCATCGAGCTCCGGTGGGCCAAGGCCGACGGATCGCGCATTCCGGACCTATGGAGGACAGTCGGCAACCGAGCATCGCCGCTGACGGGCAACCCGAGGCTTGCCGCATCTCCGGCCATGGCCATGCTCAACTACATGTACGCCCTCCTGGAAGCCGAGGCTAGGCTCGCCTGTCTCGCCATGGGTCTCGACCCGGGTCTCGGGGTCCTTCATGCCGATCAGCGGGCGCGGGATTCGCTCGCCCTCGACGTGATGGAGGCGGTGCGGCCGGATGTCGATGCGTTGCTCCTCGACCTCATCAATCGCCGGACGTTCCGACGGGCCGACTTCCTCGAAACACGCGAGGGCGGCTGCCGGATCGTTGCTCCGCTCACTCACGAGCTCGCCGAGACGACCACCATCTGGCGATCGCGACTCGGGCCGGTCGTCGAGCGGGTCGCGACCATGCT
Source organism: Candidatus Limnocylindria bacterium (assembly GCA_041484785.1). GTDB lineage: Bacteria > Chloroflexota > Limnocylindria > Limnocylindrales > CSP1-4 > SPCO01. The sequence goes on along the minus strand of JBGPIH010000008.1, from coordinate 26,966 downwards.
CATGGCTGAACCACGATCGGTGGGAAATCGACTGCCGACACGCCTGACAGGAACCGCTCGTCAGGTCGGACGCAATGGCATCCGGCGACATCCTCGTCCCGCAACGCGGGTGCCGTCCTTTGTTCGTGCCAACTGTCGTGACTGCGGTGGTCCGACACCGAGCGTTGAGCGTGATCTCTGCGACACGTGCCTCCCGGCGTTCTCGGCGGAGCGATCGCAGCGGGCGATTGTGTTGGCTCGAACGGAGAAGGTTCGACTTGCGGCCGCCGGTGCCGATCCCGCGCAGGCCACCGAGGCCGCCGCAAAACGGCGGGCGACCCAGGTCCGCCATTCCGTCGCTCGGCGAGAGTGGGAACGACGCAATGGACGGACAGTTGATCTCGAACGGTATCGGCGAGACATTGCGCCGATCGTCGTGCAGCTCGGACCGACAGAGCTCCGTCGGCTCACCGGATACTCCTACGGCCACTGCCTCGACATCGTCCGCGGCGAGCGGGTGCTCCACCCGCTTCATTGGGACACCCTCACTCGCGCGACAATCGCCGGTATCGTGACGACATGACGCTCGCCGAGAAGCTCCGCCCGGATCGGTTCAGCGCGATGAGCGGCAAGATGACCGCGATCGTCGCCTTCATCCTCGGCGAGGAGTGGACGGAGCCTGCCATTGCCGCGCTCGCGGTGACCTCCGATGGGTTCGTGACGACCGAGTCCGAGTTCTTCGGTGAGGCAGCCGACCTCGATCGGAACCAACTCAACCTTCTCATCGCCGCCGACCTAACGCCTGAGGAGCGGGGCGACTTCGAAACCCGTTATCGCGACCGGGTCGATGATTGGCGGCCGATTCTCGCCGGACCGGCCCCCGCGACGGACCGGCTCACCCGTCCCGACTTTGGCGCCCCGCCCGTGCGAGCATAGGCGAGGGGTCGCGGCTGGCCCACCCGGGGCCTGTCGCAGGCTGAAATCCGGATCACGGGGCGGCGCTATCCTCAGGCCCCGGACCATCTTTCCCGGCGCCCGGGCCGCGACACGCTCGATCAACCGAAGGAAGCCCGAGATGCTCACCGGCGAACTCCGCAACCAGATTGACCGCGTCTGGGACGCCTTCTGGTCCGGCGGCATCTCCAATCCACTCGAAGTCATCGAGCAGATCACCTACCTGCTCTTCCTGCGGCGACTCGACGACCTCCAGATGCTCGAAGAGAACAAGTCGGTCCGACTTCGCAGGCCGATCGAGCGCCGAGCGTTTCCCGAAGGCGACGATCCCAGCTGCCGCGCGTATGACGACCTGCGCTGGTCGCGCTTCAAGAACTTCGCGCCGGCCGAGATGTTCACCGTCGTCGATGAGCACGTCTTTCCGTTCCTTCGAACACTGGGCGGCGGCGAGTCCACCTACGCGCACCACATGAAGGACGCGCGCTTCACGATCCCGACGCCCGCGCTCTTGGCCAAGGTTGTTGATCTGCTCGACCAGGTGCCGATGGAGGAGCGCGACACCAAAGGCGACCTCTACGAGTACATGCTCGGCAAGATCGCCACCGCCGGGACCAACGGCCAGTTCCGCACGCCACGCCACATCATCCGGCTCATGGTCGAGATGACAGCCCCGGGACCGGGCGACGTGATCTGCGACCCCGCCTGCGGTACCGCTGGGTTTCTGATCGGCGCCGGGGAGTACCTGCGTCAGCATCATCCCGAGATGCTCCGCGACGAGCGGCAGAAGGCGCACTTCCACCGAGATGCCTTCCACGGCTTCGATTTCGACAACACGATGCTGCGGATCGGCAGCATGAACATGCTGTTGCATGGGGTGGAGAACCCCGACATCCGCTACCGCGACTCGTTAGCGCAGGACCACGCCGGCGAGGAAGAGCGCTACACGCTCGTGCTCGCCAATCCACCCTTCGCGGGATCGCTCGACTACGAGAACACCGCCAAGGACCTCCAGCACATCGTCAAGACGAAGAAGACCGAGCTCCTTTTCCTCGCCCTCTTCCTGCGCCTCTTGAAGCCGGGCGGACGTGCCGCCGTCATCGTCCCCGACGGCGTGCTCTTCGGCTCCAGCAACGCACACAAGACTCTGCGGCGCATGCTCATCGAGGAGCAGAAGCTCGACGCCGTGATCTCGCTACCGAGCGGCGCGTTCAGACCTTACGCAGGCGTCTCCACGGCCATCCTGCTCTTCACGAAGACCAACTCCGGCGGCACCGATCAGGTCTGGTTCTACGGCTGCGACGCCGATGGCTGGAGCCTCGACGACAAGCGCATACCGCTCCTAAGCGAAGACAAGCTCGGGCCTGTGCCGATCAACGAACTCAGCGACGCCGACCACGCGAAGAACAACCTGCCCGACATCCTCGCCCGATGGCGGAAGCGTGACGGCATCGAGCGCGAGCGCCCGCGCACCGCGCAGAGCTTCTGCATTCCCAAATCCGACCTCGTGACGAAGGGCTATGACCTGTCCTTCAACCGCTACAAGGAGGTTGCGGACGAGGCAGTGGGCCACCGGGCGCCGCAGGATATCCTCGCCGACCTAACCGCGCTGGAAGCGGCCATCCAGAGGGGGATCGAGGAGCTGCGGGTGACTCTAGGTTGAGCGGCTGGAAGACGGTCACGCTCGCCGATGTGGTTGAACGCGCCGGGACGTGGAATCCGTCCCGTTCCGCGCCGGACCAAACCCTCACGTACATTGATTTGGGCGCTGTTGACCAGGATCTGAAGCAGATCACTGGAGCCCGCGAGGTGATGGGCGGTGAGGCACCGAGTCGCGCGCGGCAGCTTGTGGCGTCCGGCGACGTTCTGGTGTCGACAGTCCGCCCGAACTTGAACGGTGTAGCGAGGGTTCCCCAGGAACTGGACCGTGCGACCGCCTCAACTGGATTCTGCGTCCTGCGTGCCCGATCGACGGTGCTCGACGGTGGTTACCTGTTCAACTGGGTAAAGGCGCCGGGGTTCGTGACCGACATGGTCGGCAAGGCAACTGGCGCAAGCTACCCCGCCATCTCCGATCGCATTGTCCTGGAGTCACGACTTCCACTCCCCCAGCTTTCCGAGCAGCAACGGATTGCGGAGGTGTTGGACCGGGGTGAGGCATTACGGACAATGCGCCGCAAAGCCCTCGCTCAACTCGATTCGATCGTCAAGGCCGTCTTCTTCGAGATGTTTGGGAGTCTCGACGGGAATGTCGTGCATTGGCCAATGCGACCCGTGTCCCACTATGTCGCCGAGTTCCAAGGCGGCAAGAGCATCGAGGCGGAGAGCGACGAGAGTGCCGCAACACGCAATCGAGTTCTGAAGATAAGTGCGGTCACCGGAATGAAGTACCGCCCAAACGAGAGCAAACCGGTCCCGGACACCTACGAGCCGCCACCAACTCATTTTGTCCGACCAGGCGATCTTCTATTCAGTCGCGCGAACACGACCAAGCTCGTAGGAGCCGTCGCGTACGTAGATGAGACTCCGCCGAACGTCTTGTTGCCTGACAAGCTCTGGCGCTTCATCTGGCGCCAACCGTTGATGGTCGAACCCCTCTTCGTCTGGACGATGTTTCAGACACCGGCGCTCCGTCGCGAAATTGAACGCAGGGCAACGGGTACGAGCGGATCCATGAAGAACATCTCGCAGCACAAACTGTTGGGCATCGAGACGATCCTTCCGCCGCTCTCTCGACAGCGCGAGTTCGCCCGCCGCATACGTGCTGTGGATGGTCTTCGGGAATCGCATCGTGCCTCACTAGCCGAGCTGGATGCGCTCTTCGCCGTCCTCCAACACCGGGCATTCCGGGGGGAACTGTGACCAACTTCAGCTTCCTCAAAGCAGAGTGGCCGGAGGTCTGGGAGGCCGCTGCCAGGGCTGAAGCAGCGATGCAGCGCGACCCTCGTGCAGCTTGCTTCTACGCCCGGCGGTCTCTGGAGCTCGCAGTCCGATGGGCGTACAGGGCTGACGCTTCGCTGCGACTCCCGTACCAGGACAACCTAAGCGCCCTGATCCACGAGCCGACCTTTAAAACGCTCGGCGGCGACCGGGTGTTCAGCAAGGCGAAGATCATCAATACGCTCGGCAACCGGGCGGTGCACAGCTACGGCTCCGTCCAGCAAGAGGACGCGACCGCGGCGGTCCGCGAGCTCTTCCACGTGACCTACTGGTTCGCCCGTACCTACGCGCGAGGCTCGAAACCTGCTCCCGGGCTGTCGTTCGACCCTGATGTCCAACCCAAGGCCGCGCCGATCCCCAAACAGACCATCGAGCAGCTCCAGAAGCTGGAGGCGGGACTCCGCGAGAAGGACGAGCAGCTCGCGGTCGTCCTGGCAGACAAGTCGGCACTCGACGCCGAGCTCCAGCGCCTGCGAGCCGAGGTCGGCGCCGCGAAGCTCGCGAGCGCCGCTCAACCCGATACTCACGACTACTCCGAGGCGCAGACGCGCGACTACTTCATCGACCTCCTGCTGAAGGAAGCCGGCTGGCCGCTGGACCAGCCGCGGGATCGCGAGTTCGAGATCGCCGGCATGCCCAACGCCGAAGGCAAGGGTTTCGTGGATTACGTGCTTTGGGGTGCTGACGGCAAGCCGCTCGCGTTGGTCGAGGCCAAGCGCACGAAGAAGTCCGCACAGCTCGGGCAGCAGCAAGCGAAGCTCTACGCGGACTGCCTGGAGACGCAGTTCGGGCGTCGGCCGGTGATCTTCTACTCGAACGGCTACGACCACTGGCTGTGGGACGACGCCAGCTATCCGCCTCGTGCCGTGCAGGGCTTCTTCAAGAAAGTGGAGCTGGAGCTCATGATCCAGCGGCGGACGAGTCGCAAGCCGCTCGCCGAGGCGCCCGTCAAGACGAAGATCGTGGAACGCTACTACCAAGTCCGGGCCATTCGCCGGATCGGCGAGGCGTTCGAGGTGGATCGCGACCGCAAGGCCCTGCTCGTCATGGCGACCGGGGCGGGGAAGACACGCACGGTCATCGCGCTGGCCGAGCTACTCATGCGATGCAACTGGGCCAAGCGCGTGCTCTTCCTCGCCGACCGCGTGGCGCTGGTGAAGCAGGCGGTCGGGGCGTTCAAGATCCATCTGCCCGATGCGGCGCCGGTCAATCTGGTCACCGAGAAGGACGCCGAGAGTCGGGTCTTCGTCTCGACCTATCCGACGATGATGAGCTTGATCGACGAGTCGCGAGACGGGCAGCGCCGCTTCGGGGTGGGGCACTTCGATCTCATCGTCATCGATGAGGCGCACCGTTCCGTGTACCAGAAGTACGGCGCGATCTTCGACTACTTCGACTCGCTCTTGGTGGGGCTGACCGCGACACCCAAGGACGAGGTCGATTTCGACACCTATGGTCTCTTCGATCTCGAACGCGGCGTGCCGACTGACTCCTACGGGCTGGACGACGCGGTCCGCGATGGCTTCCTCGTCCCGGCGCAGGCGGTATCAGTGCCGCTCAAATTCCCACGCGAGGGGATCACCTACGACGAGCTGTCCGACGAAGAGAAGGACCAGTGGGACGCGCTGGAATGGAGCGAGGACGGCATAACGCCCGACCACGTCGAAGCCGAGGCCGTCAACAAGTGGCTCTTCAACAAGGACACCGTCGATAAGGCGCTCGCACACCTGATGCTGCGGGGGCAGAAGGTCGCGGGCGGCGATCGGCTCGGAAAGACGATTATCTTCGCCAAGAATCAGGCGCACGCCGAATTCATCGCCCAACGGTTCGACGTGAACTACCCGCACTTCAAGGGTGCGTTCGCGCGGGTGATCCACTCGGGGCTGCCGTACGCCCAGAACCTGATCGATGACTTCTCGAACCCGGCCAAGTCGCCGCACATCGCCGTTTCAGTGGACATGCTCGACACAGGCATCGACATCCCCGAGGTCGTCAACCTCGTCTTCTTGAAGCTTGTCCGGTCCAAGACGAAGTTCTGGCAGATGGTTGGACGGGGCACACGGCTCTCGCCTGATCTTTTTGGGCCAGGCATGGACAAGCGGTTCTTCTACATCCTCGACTACTGCCAGAACCTTGAGTTCTTCAGCCTCAACCCAGAGGCTTCCGACGGGGCGCTCGTTGAATCGCTCGGCAAGCGTGTGTTTGTCACACGGCTGGAGCTCGTCGGGGAGCTGGACAAGCGGCTCCCGGCAGGTGCCGAAGTCGGTGCGTTCAAGGAGTCCCCGGGCACCTACGGCGAGCCGAAAACCGAGACCGATTTCCGTCGTGCGCTGGTGACCGTGCTGCATGGCGAGGTCGCCGCGATGAATACCGAGAACTTCCTCGTTCGGCCTCAGCGACGTCTGGTGGAGGCATATGCCAAGTCGGAAGCCTGGACGCACCTGAGTAGCGAGGCGGCCACCGAGCTGTCGAACGGAGTTGCCGGGCTGCCGTCCGAGCTCGATCCCGAGGCGGAAGAGGCGAAGCGGTTCGATCTTCTCGTGCTCAACCTCCAGCTGGCCCTGTTGCGCTCGGAACCCGCTTTCGAGCGCCTTCGCGATCAGGTCAAGGAGATCGCTGGCTTGCTGGAGGAGAAGTCAGCCATCCCTATGGTCCGCGCGCAGATGCCGCTGATCCAGGACGTCCAGACCGACGAGTGGTGGTTCGACGTGACCACGCCGATGCTGGAGTCGGTGCGCCGACGGCTGCGGGATCTCGTGAAGCTGATCGACAAGCGGAGGCGCAAGCGAATCTTCACCGACTTCGCGGATCAGATGGGCGTCGAGACGGCGGTGGAGCTGCCGGGCTTCATCTCAGGTGAGAGCTTCGAGAGGTTCCGCGCCAAGGCGCAGGCGTTCCTCCGCGACCACGAGGACGATGTCGCGATCCGCAAGCTCCGCATGAACCGGGCTCTGACGCCGAGCGACCTCGCGGACTTGGAGCGGCTGCTAACTGTAAGTGGCATCGGCGGGACGGATGACATCAACCGCGCCAAGGAACGCTCTCAGGGCCTCGGCCTGTTCGTCCGCTCGCTGGTCGGCCTCGACCGAGAGGCCGCCAAGGCAGCCCTCGCGGGGTTCATCGCGGGCAAGGCTCTCCGCGCGAACCAGATCGAGTTCGTAAACCTGATCGTGGACCACCTGACCGAGCATGGCGTCATGGAAGCGTCGCTGCTCTACGAGTCGCCGTTCACCGACCTTGCACCGACCGGACCTGACGGGCTCTTCAGCTCTGCCCAGGTGGACGAGCTGATTGCTGCTCTCGCGCGGGTCAGGTCAACGGCCGTCGGAGCAGCCGCCTGACTCAACGCATGTTCTCAGGAGTGCGATCCTGGGTCCGTTTCGGGATCGATCGGTGCACCGCAGACTTCGCAGCGGGGCTGATCGTCGGAGTGGAGCTCGATGATGTTCCCGGCACGACGGAGCGAGGCGTACGCCTCGGGGAACGTGAGCTCCGGATGCTTTCGCATGAGTTGGCTGAGCCCGACGGCCATCGCCGACGGGACATAGCCGTGGTAGTCGTCGTACCACTCGCCGACGCTCGCGTACGTTGACCAATGGCGAAGCTCGGAATCGGGCTTTCGGTCGGACCGGCGAGACATTCCTCTCTCCTATCGCACCCGGCGGGAGCACCGTGCCGACTTGAGGGGCGTCGGTCAGTTGCTGCGCCGTCATCGAGCCGGGTCTCTCGGGCGCTCTGGATAGGTGCGCGTGGTGCGCGAGGCGATTGTAGCGAGAGCCGCGATCGTCAGGAGCCAGTCACCGCCCGATAGCAGGCGACGCCATCGGGGTTGGTCAGACAAGGTTGGAACTCCGCCGGGATTGGGGCCTCATAGTCGAGGGTCCATGCGAACCGCGGGTCGAGGGTGGCCGTCTCGCAGCCGGCGCGCGGACATGGCTTGATGAAGTGATACAGGTACTGGTGCTCCTGAGAGTAGAGCGAGTCCGGAGAAGAGGAGTCATACACAAATGGGGCCTCACCAGTCCCCAGGGTCTGAGCGATGACCGACGGGCGTGGCGTGGGCTTTCGAGTTGGCGTTGGGGTGGTCGTCGGGGACGGCGACGGCGATGGCGATGGCGCGAAAGCCGATGGGGAGGGCGAGTTGAAAACACCCTGCGACGCGATCGCCGCCGAGGCAGTCGGGACCACAGCCAGGGACGGAGCAACTGCTGTTGGTCCGACAGGCGGTCCAGTCCGAGAGCCGAGCCAGACACCGGCCCCAATCATCAGCGCTGAGAGGATCGCGACGGCGACAATTCCGCCAATGAGCTGAGTCGCCGAGATCGACAGCGTCGATCGTAGTGGGACACCAACCGGGCTACCGCACGACGCGCAGAAGCGAGCACCTTCGACGAGAGGGCGACCGCAGTTCGAGCAGGTCATGCGGGAACCTCAAAGACGAGCACCGTTAGTGTCAACTCCCGCTCCGGGTCGTCCTTGTGACGCAAAACGACCCGAAACTTCGTCTCATCGCCGCTGGGAAGTTCGCGTACAAAGTTCGGGTGCGACTGAAGTATTTCCGGGATCTGCACCAATACCTTTGAAAGCTCACGCCCTCGGTTGAACACGAAAATGGCGGTCTTCGTGTCGCGCCAGCTCGTATAACCGAGAAGCTGGTCTACAGTCGTCGAGAGTGCCTTCGAGCCGTGCCAGAACTTGCACTCGGCTATGAAGACGTTCCGACCACTCTCGCGAACCAAGATATCCGTCTTCCCTTCGAAATTGAAGGTCTCGCCGGTGGCCTGACCCTCGTAGGCGCCGTTGAGTTGAACGAGGAAGTGCTGTCGGAGGTCCTCCTCAGCCATTTTCACGAACGCTTGGGGACTTCGTTCCATGACCAGAACCATGTTTCGAACGATGTCCAGGATGTGGTCGTATTCGTCCGACAAGAGCACTGGCTCCGGAGCAGAGACGCGCCGAGAGGCGGTCGACTGGGAGGGCAGCGCCGTGGGCTTTCGCTTTATGGAGGGGGCTACGTAGGTGGTTGGTGAGTGCTCCCTGCGCCTCATCGGTACGCCGAGCGAGGCTACGATCGCGCCGTCGCGAAGGATCTTCTGGTGCCGCATCTCGACGGCAGCCCGAGCTTGAGCTGGCACCGCCTTGTTGAACGCTTCAACTTCGAGGTTAACCCAATCTATATAGCGCTTGATCAACCCCATGTTTCGTTCGAGGTCGCCTCGAACCTGCTCAGCGGACGGATCGACGCCAGTAAACGAAAAGCGAAGCTCCCCGTCGCGAGCTCGGCCCTCGGGCGAGGTAGTCGTGAACGTTGAGGGCTGCAACCCGAACAGTTCTTCGTCTCCCTCAAAAGGGACGAAATAGGTCACGGTTGTGCCGGACATGAGAAAGGGCTGCGACCGGCCCCGGATAAACCGGTTCCAATCGCCGCTCACGTCGACATTTGATTCCGACTGCTCCGCAGTGATCTGATCCCAATGCACCATCAGCGGATTGACGTGGTATTCCTCAGCGAGCTCTGCTGATACTTCGTCCACACCACGCCCAAGAACCTGCGCCGGCTGCAAAGCAGCCGCCGCGGCCCCCATCTTCGACTGCTGACCTAGCAGAGCCTGGCCCAGGTGTCCGGTTGAAAAGAGATAGTCCACGCGGGCAGTGTCTCATTGGCGTCAGGATCAGGACCGAGGACAGCCGATGCAGCCACGGGGAGGGTCGGGGATCAGGTGTTCAATGAGGGCGCTTGCTCTTTACCCCGTCAACCCGGGACGGATGACGTAGACGGTGCCGCCGAACCGCGCAACGTGAGGCGGACGATCGGGTCGCGGAGATCGGTATCTGCTGGGTCCAGGAAGGCTTCGGCGTGTCCGTGCCATGCAGAGGTAGCGGCATCCCGTTCACCCGGCGCAGGGGTCGGACTGACGACCGTCGCAGGAGGGGAAAGGAAACGCCCCCGGCGGTGCCGGGGGCGTTCGTGCTGCGGGTCAGGAGCCGCCACGAAGGCGTCAGCAGGCGCCGGTCAGGTTCGTGGTGGTGCAGGTATTGCCGCTGACCGCGTTCGTGGTTCCGGTGCCGTCGCCGAAGAGGTCGTTCGGCGTGTTGCCGGAAAGCCAGTTCAGCCGGACGGAGTTGCCGCTGGGCGCACCGGCGCCGAACATCTTCCCGTCGAGGATCACGACGCCGCCGCCGGTGATGCCACTGCCGGTCTGCGCCAGGTTGTCCCGGACGTCGTTGAGTGCGACAACCGTGTTCCGTGCCCCGATGAGCGCGATGCCGATGCCACCGTAGGCCGGCGGCCCACCATGCGCGCTCTGGTCCGGGCACAGGCGATCGTTCGCTTTCGCCTGGTTGAGCCGGACTGACACATCGCCGCTGGGGCTCACGTCGGGGGCCGCGACGGAGGCCACGGAGATTCCGGCGCAATTGCCGTACACGGTGTTGCTCGCGATCTGGCCTCCGAGCGAATTGAGGAACATGATCCCTGTACCAAGGTTGTCGTACAACGTATTCCCAGTGATGACGGCGTTCGCAGACGGCGAGCCCTCCACATAGAGGCCCTCGGCGCCATTGCCGTACGAGGTGTTGTACAGCAGCGAGATGTTCGACACCGCCGCAGGGTTGGTGGGGCTGGCCGCGGTCGCTGTCGAGACAGCTGGTGGACAAGTCCCTTCCCGTCCGCTGAGCCGGTGCTCATACTCGGCTGATCCGGAGGGGTGCACGGGAGCATGGGGCTTCCACCGGCGCGGCGTCCCAGAACGGTCGCCCAGACCGCTGCGCGGGGCCAGAGGCGAGACCGACCCTCCTGCCTGACAGGAGGATAGGCGATGGTCCGGCATCTGGTTCGCGAGGTCGTCAAGCACGGACACTGGGACGAGTTCATCGCCGCATCGAAGGCGTGGAACGAGGCCGCGACCAAGGCGGGGCTCCCGGCTTACAAGATCTACTCGTCGAACTGGGGGACCCTCAACGAGGCGTTCGCCGAGGCGGAGTACGAGAGCAGCGGGGACATCGAAGCCCGGTTCAATGCCGTCCAGAAGGGCTTCCCGGAGTTCGACGCGGCGACCAAGGCACTGTTCTCACATCTCGTCGATGGGCAGGCTCACGACTACGTGCTGTCTGAGGAGAACCTCGGGCAAGGATGAGCCGCGGCGGCGAGGCTGCGCGGTCAAGGCCGGGATCTGCGTCCGCCCGCGGAGCCGGCTGTCCAACTCCCTGAACGTCGTCATTGGAGATTAGGCAGGAACGGCCCTCGTCGGCCCGTCGTGCTGATGCGAGCTTCTAGATATTGCGCGCCGGCGTCTGTCAGCGTGCGCCAATGTACAAAGAGGCTGCGCGTCGCCCAGGGGCCCCATCGCGCGGCTCTAGAATCGTGCCCCGAGAATCCACCCGCCGCAGGCGGCTCCCACCGAGATCAGCGCAATCACGGCCGGCCGAGACTGCTTCCGAATCGCGGCGATCAGGAAGAGAACACTGGCCGGGAGCCCCGCCTCGAAAGCGCCTGCCCAGGCGTTGAAGAAGCCCCGAGCCTGATGGCTCCCGGATTCGGCCCACATTCCGATTAGGCCGCCATAGACCGCGGCGACGATGACGGGTCCCAAGGACCGAATAGGCCAGTACCGCGGCTTGACCTGGTTCGCCATTGCGTCGTCTCCACTCAGAGGCCCATTGGCAACGCCAGTCTCAGAGTTGACGCCGAGCGGCTGCGAACGTTACGCCGCGTTACTGGCAGCACGAAATGGCTAGCAGTGGCGACGGCATTCCATCTGGCTCCAGGGGACGTGTAGGGGACCGGAATGCCTGGTCACTCAGTGTCCGCCGATTTCACCGTTCGTGGCGCCGTACGTGGCCCGGCGCGCGGCGTCGCTCATGTTGTTGTCGGCGACGCCCGTGAACGTGCGCTCGACGGTCGTGGCGCCGTACGTGGCCCGGCGCGCGGCGTCGCTCATGTTGTTGTCGGCGACGCCCGTGAACGTGCGCTCGACGGTCGTGGCGCCCTTAGCGCCGAATGCGTAGGTCGCTCCATCTAGCAGGCGCGGTACACCGAGGCCCGTCAGTGCCCCGAGCGCAAATACAACTGCAACGATGCCGATCAGGACGGGACTGGAAATGCGGTTGTGCGGCGCAGAGAGCTGATTCGACGACATGTGTGACCCTCTCTTCTGCTGAATGCCGGGCATGGCGAACCACGCCAAACTCCGCCCGGGTGTATCCAGGGCATGGCACTGGAGATCGGAACCTCCTGCGCTGCGCCTTTGTGCGCGGCCGAGGTTGGCCCTACTGGTTTCCGGTAGGCGCGGTCCGACTACCGAAGGCGATATCGCCTAGGTGCGTACCTCGCTCATCGGCACCTCCGCACAGCTGTCCGATGCGGTTTCGCATTGGCTGATCGAGCGCCCATAGTCGCCATCGCGTCCACTACGGCAGGCGCTGCCAGCTGGGGGCCGAGTTCGCCCCCGGTGCTGGGAACGTCAAGGGCAGCGAGCCGTCGATCGGGATCACCTCGACCTGCGTGTGATCCGGGCTGTATGCGGCGATCGACGTGCCGTCGGGTGACCAGGAGATCGTGTTCATGGATGTCTGCGCGCCAGCCAGGATGCGCAGGTCGGAACCGTCGGGCCGGATGAGGCCGACTCCCTGCGCGCCGTTGACCGGCCCTCGAAGGAAGGCGACCCATCGTCCGTCTGGGGACCACAGCGGTTGACCGTCATAGTCGCCGGCTGTCAGATCGTGCGTGGCCCCGCTGGCGACATCCGCGACCCCGATCACGTAGCCGCCGACCGGGAACGGTCCGATCGATGCGTAGGCGATCTCCTCCCCATCGGGCGACCAGTTCAGCTGGACGTACGTCCACGGCTGGGTCTGGGGGTTTGTGTGCTGTGCCACGGTCACGAGGCGAAGACTCACGCCCTCGACGCCGACGACGTACAGGCCCACGCTGTCGAGGTCGGCGTGGGAGCGCCCGCGAAACGCGATCTGCGTGCCATCGGGCGACCACGCCGGGTCTGATGGTTGAAGCTGTGGGGCCAGCGAACGAAGGTCGCTCCCATCCGCGGCAGCCACGTAGACCTCCGGATCCCCTTGCCCGATGATCGCCGGGAATACAAGATGCCGGCCATCGGAAGCCCAAAGGATCAGCGCAGGGTCGCTCTGGATGTTGAGCGAGCCACTGACCACGGTCGTCGCGTTCGTCTTGGGATCGAGCACGACCAGCGAAAGCGGTGCGAGATTCGACGGTTTCGACCAGTACGCGAGCGTGGTGCCGTCCGGTGACCATGTCGGGAAGAACGCTTCTCCGCCGCCAGTCGGGAGGATCCGTAGACCCGAGCCATCGGGATAGGCGAAGGCGATTCCACCGTTGGTGGTGAATGCGATGAGCCCATTTCGGCCGAGCGGGTTCGGCCGATTGATCGCCCCCACGAGAAGGGCTGCCACGACCAGCGCCATGAGGAGGACGACCACCATGGCGAATTGGAGGATCAGGCGAGGTCGTTGCAGGCTCCACAAGCGAGCGGGCCGTGGCCACGCCGTGGCGACCGAGTGCGCCACCATGGCCGCGTCGACCGACACGTCGGCCTGTTCGGCGTACGTCGTAAGACGCGCCGAGAGGCGCTGCTCGAACGGCGTCAACTGCTGGTCATCCATCGCCCAGGTCCTCCCGAAGGCGGTCGAGGCTGCGCGCGAGTCTGGCGCGGACCCCTGGTGGCGACATCCCGATCGCCTGGCCGATCTCGGATGAGTTCAGTCCAATCAAGTAGCGCATCGCGACGACCACCCGCTCCTCCGGAGCGAGGCGCTGCAGTGCGGCAGCGAGATCCACCTCAGCGGCGTGCTCCGCGGGGTCGCCGCCCGTTCGGTATCCGCGCTGCGCGTCCTCACCGTCCTCGACGTGGATCTCGAAGATCGAGCGACGGGTCCGCCGCCTGATCAGCTGGCGCGCCTCGTTGGCGGCGACGGCGATCAGCCAGGGCCGAAGCCGGGACGGGTCCTGCAACGAGCGGAGCTTGCGCCAGGCGATCGGCCATGCGGCTTGGACCGCCTCGTGGGCCATGTCGAGATCGCCGCAGACGACAAAGCTGACACGCGTCATGTCGGCGTGATGGGCAGCGACAATCCGAGCAAACGCGACCTCGTCGCCGGTCGACGCCGATTCGACGACGCCGGCCAGGATCTCTTGGTCGATCAGTCCGCCCATACCCGATAGATGCTCCGGAGGGGCCGAAGTGATTCACCACCCGACGATGTCGCCGTCAATGGGCGACAGGTAAACCAGCCTGTGCCGGACACGGTACCCTGCGGCTCGCTAGGCCGAACCAAGCGGTCCGTGGTTTGTCGGGAATGGATGCCGTCGTCAGTCAGCGTCATGTCACCTGGCTGCGCCGATGCCGGTGTCAGCGCCTATGCGACCGGAAGAGGTGGACAACGCCGAGCCCGGGCATCCGTCGCACCGCCTCCGCGGTCAGCGTCCAGCGGCGACGGTCGACCGCGTCCGGGCACATACACATGAGCGCAATGCTCCTGCCAGAACGGAGCAGGTCGAGAACATCTTCAATCGCCTCAATGCCCTTGCTCTGGATACCGCCGGTCTTGTATCGGACGTTGCCCAGGTCGGGAGGTGGACATAGGCGAAGCCGGCTGCCACGACCGTCCGCCGCGTGCCGCCCAGGCTGAACGCGCGACTACTGCTCCAGGGCGAGAGGCGGACATCGACGATCGTGTCGACCGGCGTGTTGTGCTCCCGGCCTCCCGGGTCTACAGCTCAAGACTGGGGGGCCTTCAACGAGGCGTTCGCCGAGGCCGAGTACGAGAGCAGCGCCGACATCGAAGCCCGGTTCACGGCGCCCGCCAAGCTCTCGGACTATCACGCGGTGGTTTGACCGCCGCTCCGCGATGACGCCCGCTGGTCCGACGAGGCTGGCCGCCTGAAGGCGGGATCGCTACGGCGGGACCGGAGCTGCGGCCGCGGTGAGGCAAGCGCGAACCGCGTACCTGCGGCCCTGCACGGCGGCTACGATCAGCATCGAGAGTTGACCGACTTCACGGTCGCCGATCTTCTGGCTGAGGAGCCCTGAGCGCTGCGGCGATCACGGACTGGTGCCAGCGAATCTACGCGGAGGCTGGGGTGCATCGACTGGGTCGATCTCGTGAGATGACCGGACGCCACACTGCTGGCGCGCCTGCGTCGATGACTGAGCAGGCCCGGGTATGACGCAGGGCTCGGCGTATCGCCTGCCGCGCACCGTTACCCCGTCTCGCTACGACATCGAGCTGCGACTCGATCCGACCAGGTCGACCTTCGACGGCACGGTCGACATCGCGGTGACCGTGCACGAGGCCGTCGCCGAGATCGTGCTCAACGCGAAGGCCGTGACGGTGGTCGCCGGCGCCATCATCACGGCCGACAAGACGGTCATTGACGTCACTAACCTGGTGTCGGACGTCAAAGCCGAGCGTCTGACACTCACGCTGGACTCGGCACTGCCGGCCGGCGACCACACGATCCGCCTGGCGTTCACGGCGCGCTTGAGCGATGACATGGTGGGCCTGTACCGCTCCCGGTACCGGGATGACGCGGGCGGCGAGCACATCTTGATCGCGGCGGACTTTGAGGCTACCAACGCCCGGCGGGGCTTCCCGTGCTGGGACGAGCCCGATCTGAAGGCGTCGTTCGTGATGACCCTCGTGGTGCCGGATGGGCTGACTGCGCTGACGAATACGCCGGAGATCGGTCGCGAGGCGGCGGAACCGGGCTTCACTCGCGTGCGCTTCGCTGAGTCGATGGCGATGTCGACCTACCTGGTGTGTGTCGTTGTGGGGGCGTTGGCCCTGACGCCGCCGTCGGATGCACGGGGTGTCCCCGTGCGTGTCGCGTGCCGACCGGAGCGGGTGCACCTGGCCGCCTACGCGAACGAGGTCGCCGTGTTCGCCCTTGATTGGTTCGGCGACTATTACGGAATCCCGTACCCCGAGCAGAAGCTCGACCAGGCGGCGATCCCGGACTTTGCGCAAGGCGCGATGGAGAACGCCGGGCTCGTCACCTACCGAGAGACGCTGCTGCTGCTCGACCCCACCAAAGCCGCGCACGAAGAACGACTCGCCGTGGCCGAAACGATCGCGCACGAGATCGCCCACATGTGGTTCGGTGACCTGGTGACGATGCGTTGGTGGAACGGCGTTTGGCTGAACGAGGCGTTCGCGACGTTCATGTCCTACCTGTGCCTCGACGCGATGGAGCCGTCGTGGCGAGTATTCGACGCGTTCCAGGCGGGGCGGGTCGTCGCGTTCGAGGTGGACAGCCTGGCCAGCACGCGTCCGATCGAATTCCCGGTGGAATCACCCGACGACGTCAGCGGCATGTTCGAGGTCCTGACCTACACGAAGGGCGGCGCGGTGCTTCGCATGATCGAGCAGTGGCTCGGACCGCAACGCTTCCGCGATGGGATTCGGCGCTACCTCCTGGCCCACGCCTACGGCAACACCGAAACGTATGACCTGTGGGACGCGCTGGAAGCCGAGAGCGGTCAGCCGGTGCGCCGGATCATGGACGCGTGGATCTTCCAGCCCGGCTACCCCGCGGTCTCCGTGCGACGTGACGGCGACGTGATCCGTTTGGCCACGCGTCGGTTCGCTCCGTCAATTCCCGACGACTCGACGACCTGGCCAGTGCCGTTGATCGTGCGCCAGGTGCTTCCCGACGGCGAGCGCGTCGAGCATGTGTTGGTGGAGGCAGGAGGGCTCGAGCTGCCGCTCGCGCATCCCGACGCACTCGTCATCGCGAACGCCGGGTCCGTGGCGTTCGTGCGGACCTTCTACGACGACGAGCTGCGTGCCCGGCTGGTCGAGCGAGTCGCGCTCGATCTCACACCGGCTGAGCGGCAGAGCCTCGTGGACGACGCCTGGGCCGTGGTCGTCGCGGGCGACGAGCCAGTGTCGTCCTTCCTTGACCTGACCTTGGGGTTCGCGGGGGAAACCGCGCCCGCAGTGTGGCATACGATCATCACCGGTCTGAGCTGGTGCGATCGGTTCCTCGAAGGGGAGCCGCGCGAGCGGTTCCGCGATGCCGTCCGGGAGCTCGTGCGGCCCGCACTCGAGCGGCTTGGGTGGGATCCGCGCGACGTGGACAGCCACCTCGATCGCGAGCTTCGCGGCGACCTGATTCGCACGCTGGGCGTGCTCGGCAACGATCCCGAAACCCAAGCCAAGTCACGCGAGGCGGAGGCTCTCTCGCGAACGGGGATCGCCGTGGAACCCGCGGTCGCAGCAGCGGCGGTCGACGTGGTGGCGTTCGTGGGTGGGCCGGAGGACTACGACGCATTCCGGGTGCGCATGGACGAGGCCCCGACCCCGCAAGAACAGGAGCGCTACCGCTACGCCCTCGCCGGGTTCCGCGACCCGGCACTGATGCAGCGTACGCTGGAGCTGGCGGCGTCCGATGCGATCCGCCCCCAGGACGCGCCGTTCGTGCTGGCGCGCGCCGAGACCAATCGCGATCTCGGCGAGATCGCGTGGTGCTTCGTACGGGACCACTGGGACGAGCTGGTCCCCCGTTTCGCGGCCTCCAACGTCTTCCACCTCGTGCAGGGAGCGTTCTCACTCACGGCCCCCGACCAGGTTGCCGATGTGCAGGCGTTCTTCGTCGAACATGACATCCCGCAGAACCACCTGTCGCTGGTGCAGGCGGCGGAACACCAGCGACTGTTCGCGGCCCTGCGCGACCGCGCGAGCGCCGAGCTCGCGACTCGCTACAGCTCCGGAGGGGAAGGGGGCATGGCTTCGCCGAGGCTTCCGTGAAAGCGAGCGGCGACCCGGTCAGCCCCGCCATGGCCATGGCGGAGCCTCGCTCCTTCCCCGGTCCCTTCTGGTACGCCTGGCTGCCGAACGCCGGCCGCGACCCGGGCTGGATCTCAATCGTCGCAACGCGACAGGTCGTGGCATCCAATCCCGCCGTTTGACGCTCCCGGCAGCCGGCCGTACGCTGCCGATCCGACCCATCAACCTTGCCCCTCGTGGAGTCATCGTGGCCGACACCTCGCCCGTGCGGGGCCGGTGGGCCCTTCGCCCCATTCCACCGGAACCCCGCTCCATCGTCGAGCTGATCCAGGCCGGCACGCTCGATGCCGAGCTGGCGGCGACGATCTGGCTGCTGGTCGAGGCGCGCGTCCCACTGCTGGTCGCCGGCGAGGGGCAGGGGACGGGCAAGACGACGCTGCTCCGGGCGCTGCTCGACTTCGTGCCACCGGAGACTCAAATCGTGCAGCTTGCCGGGGCAGGCGAAACCTTCGAGTGGCTGCCCCAGGCCTCCGACCTCGGCTGGCCGGGCCTGGCCCGGAGGTCCCGGGAGGCCGACCCGATCCGACCGGACACGACGCTCCTGCTGGCGTCCGAGTTCTCCGATCATCTGCCCGCGTACACCTGGGGCGAGGGAGCGCGCCTCGCGGTCCGTGCCGCCTCGATCGGGTACGGGCTGGCCGGCACCATCCACGCCGATTCCCTCGATGCGGTCCTGGGCACGTTGCGCGAGCGTCCCGTGAATCTGACGGACGATGAGCTCTCGCACCTCGGCTTGGTGCTGGTGCTGCGCCGGGTTGCCGGGGACCGCCGGCGGGTCGTGGCGGCGCACTACGTCCGGCCGGTCTCGCGCGACATGCACGGGCACGTCCAGCGCCTCGGGCCGGCGGTCCTGGTGACCTGGGACCCGGCGACCGACACGTTCGAGCACTTCGGCTGGGGTGTCGTGCCGGAGCTCGCGGTTCGGGTCGGGCGCCGAGCCGGCGACTTCGAGCTCGAGGCCGGGGCTCGCCAGGCCTTCCTCGACGAGCTCGCCGAGGCCGGCGTCGCCGACGTCGAACGCGTCCAGGCCGCCGTGGCCCGGTTTCGCACCACCGCCCCGCCGGCGACCTCGCGCAGCCGGCCGTCCCGCTCCAGTCACCCCCCGTTGCCAGCGCCGAACTGAGGCTCGCCATGACCATCGCGCCGCGTCCCACGACACTTGCCGAGCTCCGCGCCTCCGGATGGCATGCCCGAACGGTCAAGGAGGAGCTTCGGACCAACCTGCTGGCCCGCCTGACCGCCGGAGGCGAGGTCCTGCCTGGGGTGGTTGGGTACGAGGACTCGGTCGTCCCGGCGATCGAAAACGCGATCCTCGCCGGCCAGGATCTCGTCTTCCTGGGCGAGCGCGGCCAGGCCAAGACCCGCATGGCCCGGCTGCTGGTGGGCCTGCTCGACGAGTGGCTTCCGGTCGTCCGTGGCGGCGAGCTCAATGACGATCCCTCGGCGCCGGTCAGCCCGGCCGCTCGGGCGATCGTCGCGCGAGACGGCGACGGTACCGCGATCGACTGGCTGCCACGCGACCGGCGCTACGCCGAGAAGCTGGCAACCCCGGACATCACCATCGCGGACCTCATCGGGGAAGTCGACCCGATCAAGGTCGCCGAGGGTCGCTACCTGTCCGACGAGCTGACCCTCCACTACGGGCTCATCCCGCGCGCCAATCGCGGCATCGTCGCGATCAACGAGCTCCCCGACCTGGCCGAGCGGATTCAGGTTGGTTTGCTCAACATCCTCGAGGAGCGCGACGTCCAGATCCGTGGCTTCGTCGTCCGGCTGCCGCTCGACCTCTACGTCGTCGCATCGGCGAACCCGGAGGACTACACCTCGCGCGGCCGGATCATCACGCCGCTCAAGGATCGCCTCGGCTCGCAGATCCGGACCCATTACCCGCGAACGCTCGAGCACGAGATGGCGATCGTCCGCCAGGAGAAGCATCGCTTCGGTGCCGAGGACGGCATCCCGTCGGTCGTGGTGCCGCCGTTCATGGAGGAGCTCGTCGCGGAGCTGACGCACGTCGCCAGGCGCTCGCCGGAGATCAGCCAGCGATCGGGCGTGAGCGTCCGCGTCTCCGTCGCGAACACCGAGGTCCTCGAGGCGGCAGCGCTCAAGCGGGCCGTTCGGCTTGGGGAGCCGCTTGGGTCGCCGCGGGTCTCGGACCTGGGAGCCATCGTGGCCTCGACCGTCGGCAAGGTGGAGCTGGAATCGGCCGGCGACGAGACCCCGGAGGAGCGGATCGTCGAGCGGCTGATCACCAAGGCCCTGCACGCCACGTTCAGCCGGCACGTGTCGATCGACGAGCTGGAGGGCGTCATCGACGCCTTCGAGGATGGCTTCACGGTCGAGACGGGCGATCTGACCCCGTCGGCGGATTACGTCGCCTGGATGCACGAGGTGCCGGGCCTCGCCGCGTCCGTGCGAGGGCTGGGCGCGTTCGACGTCACCGACGGCGCCGAGGAGCCGGCGGTGGTCGCATCCGCGGTCGAGTTCCTGCTCGAGGGTCTCCATCTCGCCCGCCGCCTGAACAAGGACCGGATCCCGGGCGGGACGGTCTATCACCGGTGACCGCCTACTCCCCGGATCCACGGGACCTGGCACCGGATCCATCGGCCGCCCGTCGCCCGGCGGACGGCGGTCCGAGCGCCCGGGCTCGCTACTCGCGCTGGGACGGGAGCCAGCAGGTCGCCGATCTCGACGCGGACGAGATCCTGGCTGCCCTCGCCGACGACGTGATGGCCGAAGGCGACCTGGCCGAGGCCCTGCGGCGGCTGATGGAGCGCGGTTGGCGGACCGCCGACCCGACCCGCGGCGAGATGGCCGGCCTGCGCGACCTGATGGAGCGGCTCGAGCGCCGCCGCGACGAGCTCCTCGAGCGGTACCAGCTGCGCGACGTCCTGTCGGACATCCGGCGCGAGCTCGACGAGATCGTCGCCCAGGAACGGACCGGCGTCGAGCGTCGCCTCGAGGAGGCATCGGGCGCCAGGGATCCGCAGGCCCAGGAGGCGGACCTCCGCTCGATGCTGCGCGACGTGGCCGCCCGCCGGCTCGACCAGCTCGACGCGCTTCCCGCGGACATCGGGCAGCGGATCCAGGGGCTCCAGGACTACGACTTCCTCGAGCCGCCCGCCCGCGAACGGTTCGACGCGCTGGTCAAGCGTCTCCAGCAACAGGTCCTCGACCAGTACGTCTCGGGCATGTCAGACGCCATCCGCTCGATGGGCCCGGACGATCTGGCGGCCAATCGCGAGATGGTCCGCGACCTCAACGAGCTGATCCGCCAACGGATCGGTGGCGGGGACCCGGACGCGTCGGGGTTCCTGGCCAAGCACGGCCAGTTCTTCCCGGGCGCTCGGACGTTCGACGACATCATCGATCAGCTGGCCCAGCGGATGGCCGCCATGCAGTCGCTCCTGCGCTCGATGAGCCCCGACCAGCGTGCCGAGCTGCAGTCCATGATGGAGGCGCTGCTGCGTGACGACCGGCTGCTGATCGACCTCGCCCAGCTCGCCTCGAACCTCGACCTGCTGCTCCCCGGCGGGCTGGGCGAGCGCGTCCCGTTCGGCGGCGACGAGCCGCTCGGCCTCGAGGGGGCCCTGGCCCAGATCGCCCGTCTCCAGGCGATGGATCGGCTCGAGGATGCCCTCTCCGATGTCGAGTCCCCGGGCGACCTGGCGGCGATCGACCGCTCCGAGGTCCGCCAGCTGCTGGGCGACGACGCGGCCCGAGAGCTCGACGCGCTTGACGATCTCGCCAAGCGCCTCGAGGCGGCCGGCTACCTGAGCAGTGACGGCGGGCGCCTGACCCTGACCGCCAGGGGCAGCCGGCGGATCGGCCAGAAGGTGCTGGACGACCTGTTCGCGAGGCTCCAGCGCGATGCGTTCGGCGGGCACCGTCTCGATCGAGCAGGTCGGGGAGGGGAGCGTGATGAGACGACCAAGCCCTACGATTTCGGCGACCCATTCCACCTGGACCTCCGCGGGACGCTCTTCAACGCCCTGGCCCGCGAGGAGAACGCGCCGGGAGCTCGCCAGCCCATGGGGCGGATCCGGTTGAGTCCATCCGACTTCGAGGTCCACCGCACCGAGTTGCTGACCCAGACCTCGACCGTCCTGCTCGTGGACATGAGCCGCTCGATGCTGTTGCGCGGCTGCTTCCTGGCGGCGAAGAAGGTGGCGGTCGCGCTCGACACGCTGATCCGGACCCAGTACCCGCGCGACCACCTGTCGGTCATCGGCTTCGCCTACTACGCCCGCGAGATCGCCCCCGGGTCGCTGGCCGAGCTGACCTGGCACGGCTACGAGTACGGCACCAACCTGCAGCACGGCCTGATGCTCGCTCGCAGGATCCTGGAACGCCATCCCTCGACGAACAAGGAGATCGTGGTCATCACCGATGGCGAGCCGACCGCCCATTTCGAGGGCGGCCAGGTCGAGTTCAACTACCCGCCGACGCGACGGACCATCGGCGAGACCCTCCGCGAGGTGCAGCGCTGCACGAAGGAGGGGATCACGATCAACACGTTCATGCTCGAGCGGTCGCGCGCCCTGGCGGAATTCGTTGCCCACATGACCCGGCTCAATCGCGGCCGAGCCTTCTACTCCACCCCGGAGAGACTCGGTGAGTATGTCCTGGTCGACTTCGTGAATCGGCGGACAAAGCGGGTTTCATAGGCTCTATCCTTCCACGCTGGGGCGGGATCCAGCCGCCATGCACGGGAGGGTGTCCGGATGCTCCAGCTCTTCCTCTTCCTGCACGTCATCGGCGCGATCGTCGTGTTCGGGCCGACGTTCATCTTTCCGGTCATCGCGAGCCAGGCCCAAAAGAGCCCGCAGAATGGGCACTTTGCGGCGGCCCTCAGCGAGCTCATCGAGCGCCGGATCGTGTTGCCTGGGGCGGTCGTCCAGGGGATCACCGGCGTGGGCCTGATCCTGATCCTGGGAGCCGACCTGACGAGCTCGTCATACCGCTGGTTGATCGGCGGGATCGCGCTGTACCTGATCGCGATCCTGTTCGCCGCGTTCGTCCAGGCGCCGGCGGCCGAGAAGATGGTCCGTCTGACCGCCGGTGGTCCGCCGGCCGGAGGGCCGCCGGCAGGGGCGCCGGCCGGGCCGCCGCCCGAGATCGTGGCGACGAGCCAGAAGCTCCAGCGCGGCGGGATGCTCCTGACGGTCCTCATCGTGGCGATCGTCGTCCTCATGGTCACCAAGCCCGGCTACTGAGTCGCCGAGCGACCTGCCGCCGAGGTCGACGGCTACGGGGCAGTCCAACCGACCATCTGAAGCGGGCCGAAGGGCTCTTGGCGGTCGTCTCGGGGGGCCGGTACCATGGACGCCCGACCCTCCCGAGGAGACCCTGACCCCATGCCCGACGTCGCGACATCCCCAACCGATCTGCTGGCTCGCCTGGCGGGCAGCGCGCACCTCGACGGCGACCGGCTCGTCATCGACGACGAGGCCGCCTTCCGCGATGCGGGGATTCGCGATCTCGCCTGGACGGCCGCATTCTCGATGGACGAGGCGACGATCGAGGCGGCGCAGTGGCTCGTCTGGGAGGCCAGCCAGGTCCTCGGCGCCCGGTCCGCGAGCATCCAGGCGTTGTACGACGCTCGCGCCCGGGGCGAGGTCGCGGGCTTCACGGTTCCCGCCATCAATCTTCGCGCCCAGGCCTTCGACATGGCCCGGACCGTGTTCGAGACCGCGCACGCTGCCGACGTCGGCGCCGTGATCCTGGAGCTGGCCCGCAGCGAGCAGACGTACACGTTCCAACGTCCGATCGACTACGCCACGGCGTGCCTGGCCGGGGCGGTCGCCGCTCGCTGGCACGGCCCGGTGTTCATCCAGGGCGACCATTACCAGTTCAACGCCAGGAAGTACGCCGCCGACCCGGAGGCGATGACCGACGAGATCCGGCGCGCCTGCCGGCTCGCCGTCGACGCCGGCTACCGCAACATCGACATCGACTCATCGACCCTGGTCGACCTGTCCAAGCCGAACGTCGATGAGGAGCAGCACGAGAACTACGTCCGCGCGGCCGAGCTGACCGCCTTGATCCGGTCGCTCGAGACCGACGGCGTCACGATCAGCGTCGGTGGCGAGATCGGCGAGGTCGGGACCCAGAACTCGACCGTCGCGGAGCTTCGCGCGTACCTCGACGGCTACCGCCGCGAGCTCGACGGGCGAGCCCCGGGCGCCCGCTCGATCTCGAAGGTGAGCGTCCAGACCGGGACGTCGCACGGCGGTGTCCCGCTGCCGGACGGCGGCGTGGCCGAGGTCAAGCTCGACTTCGAGGTGTTGCGCGAGCTCGGCGAGGTTGCCCGGTCATACGGTCTCGCCGGCGCCGTCCAGCACGGCGCGTCGACCCTCCCCGACGCGCTGTTCCATCGGTTCCCGGCGGTCGAAACCGCCGAGATTCACCTAGCGACCGGCTTCCAGAACGCGCTGTACGAGCATCCCGCGTTTCCGGAATCGCTCCATCGCGAGATCGAGACCTGGTGCTTCGAGAACGTGGCGGACGAGCGCAAGCCCGGCCAGACCGACCAGCAATTCGTGTACACGAGCCGGAAGAAGGCGATCGGGCCGTTCAAGCGCGAGCTGTGGGACCTCGAGACCAAGGACGAGATCCTGGCCTCGCAGCGCCGGAAGATCGCGTACCTGTTCACCGAGCTGAAGGTGAACGACTCGCGGGCGATGGTCGACCGCTACGTCAAGCCGGTCGAGCTCCATCGGCCGATCCCGGATTCGCTGCGCGAGGCCGTCGCCGCCGGCTGACGGAGGCTCGCCCGGCCGCGACCCGACCCGCTCGGTGCGTCGTGCGGGTCGGTTGCACGAATCTCGTCCGAACCCGTTGAACGCGGTGCTATCCTCCCGCGAAGGTTCGGCCACGGATGAAGGGATTCGTGGCTGGATCGTCCCCACGCGTCGCCATGCGCCACTCCAGAGGGCAGCTCGCGCCTGATCGGCGCGGAGGTAGGAGGAGGAGATCGTGTCGGGTCCGTCCCATGACCAGGCAGAACGCGACGACGCGCACCTGCGCTCGCTCGGTATCAAGCCGGAGCTGCGGCGGAGTCTCGGCTTCCTGTCGAACTTCGCCGTCGCCTTCAGCTACATCAGCGTCTCGACCGGCACCTTCACCCTGATCGCGCTCGGCTTTGGGGTGGGCGGTCCGGCCTTCTTCTGGTCGTGGCCGATCGTCATTCTCGGACAGACGTTCGTGGCCCTGAACTTCGCCGAGCTCGCCAGCCACTTCCCGGTCGCCGGATCGATCTACCAGTGGTCGAAACGGCTGTCGCACCGAACCCTGGGCTGGTTCACCGGCTGGTTTTACTTCTGGGCAGGGGTCGTGACGGTCACGGCCGTCGCGGCGACCGTGCCGCTGGTCATGGCCAGCATCTGGGGCTTCGCGCTGACCGATCCCAGCCCGATCGGCATCTCCAACAATCTCGTCTTCTGGGCGAGCGTGACGCTGATCTCGACGACCGTCATCAACGCCTTCGGCGTGCGCCTGCTGTCGATCATCAACAACATCGGCGTCGGGGCCGAGATCCTCGGCATGGTCGTGTTCGCGCTGATCCTGCTGATCTTCTTCCGGGTCCAGGATCCCTCCGTCCTCACGACGACGGCCGGGATCGAGACGCCCGAGACCGGTGGCTACCTGCCGGTGTTCTCGATCGCGATGTTCATGAGCCTGTTCGTGGTCTACGGGTTCGACACCGCCGGGACGTTCGGCGAAGAGACGCTCGACGCGGGACGGCAGGCGCCGCGCGGCATCCTCTCGGCGATCTGGCTGTCGGGCATCGTCGGTGCCGTCTTCCTCCTGGCGATCATCCTGGCGACGCCGGACATCACCGCCGCGCTGACGGATCCGTCGCCGATCTCGACCGCCATCAAGCACGGCCTGGGCGACACGTTCGGGAGCGTGTATCTGCTGGTGATCCTCGCCGCCGTGTACGTCTGCACCCTGGCCATCCAGGGAGCGACCACCCGGCTGATGTTCTCCATGGGACGCGACCGACGGATGCCGCTCGGCGGTCTCTGGGGCAGGGTCAACCACTCCTTCAAGACCCCGGCCAACGCGGCGGTCGCCGTCGGTGTCCTGGCCGCGATTCCGTTCTTCATCACGGACAGCCCAGCTCTCCTAGCGACCGGCGCCACGGGGCTCATCTACCTCAGCTACCTGCTGTGCAACCTCGGGGTGTTCATCGCCCGAACCAGGGGCTGGCCACACCAGGGGGCGTGGTTCAAGCTGGGCAGCTGGGGCACGATCATCAACGTCCTCGCCCTCGTCTGGGGCGGGCTGATGACGATCAACTTCGCGCTCTGGAAGGACGGCAGCCTGTTCGGCAACTTCGGTGGCGACCTGCGTGACTACACCAACCCGTCGCTCAAGCTGGTCACCTCCGGCGGCAATCCCATCGACTGGCTGCCGGACATTCCGTTCTACGAGGGCACGGTCATCCTGATCCTCGTCGTCGGGGCCATCTACTACCTGGCCGCGCAGCGCGGCCGCGCCGACAGGGTCGAAGCGGACTTCGCAACCGGCGAGGCCACGATCGGCTAGCCGTCCCTCGCTCAAACGCCGATGCGGCGCGGCGAGGAATCGCCGCGCCGTCCCATGTCGGGAGGCACGAAAGGGATCGCCGCCACGTGACCCAGGAGCAGCCCCTCCACGGCGAGCTGTACGACGAGCTCGTCCGGGCGATGCAGAAGGTGCATGAGCTGGCCGGACGGGAGCTCACCCTGACCGCGCTCTCCGGAGGTATCACGAACCGGAACTTCCGGGTGGACGCCGACGGGACGGCGGACCGGTGGGTCATCCGGCTGGCCGGCAACGACACGCACCTGCTGGGGATCAGCCGCGAGGTGGAGCACGCGGCGACGGTGGCTGCCGCCGGCGTGGGCGTCGGCCCCGAGGTGACGGCCTTCATCCGTCCCGAGGGCTACCTCGTCACCCGGTTCATCGTCGGCTCGCCGGTCAGCGACGAGGCCGTGCACCGGCCGGAAACGCTCCGCCGGGTCGCCGATTCACTCCGCCGGATCCACGACGGGCCGGCCATTCCCGGCCTGTTCGTTCCATTGCGGATCGCCGATGCCTATCGGGCCCTGGCGATCGCGCGCGGCGTCCCGATCCCGCCCGAATACGAGCTGGCGGCCGCGATCGGCCGGCGGATCGAGCTCGCCTGCCTGTCCAACCCGCTCGAATTGCGGCCGTGCCACAACGACCTGCTCAACGCAAACTTCATCGACGACGGCGCCCGGATCCGGATCATCGACTGGGAATAT
>JBGPIH010000007.1:0-38914 GCA_041484785.1 Candidatus Limnocylindria bacterium | reverse complement strand
GTGATCCCGATCTTGGGCAGCGTGTGGGTGAACAGGTTGTAGGTCCCGCCGTAGAGCGACGACGAGGACACGAGGTTGTCGCCGGCCCGGGCGAGATTGAGGATCGAGAGGGTCTCGGCGGCCTGGCCGGAGGCGAGCCCCAGGGCGGCCACGCCGCCTTCGAGCGCGGCGACGCGCTCCTCGAACACCGCTGTCGTGGGATTCATGATCCGCGTGTAGATGTTCCCGAACTCCTCGAGGCCGAACAGTCGAGCGGCGTGGGCGGCATCGTCGAAGACGTAGCTGGTCGTCGCGTAGATCGGGACGGCCCGGGCGTTCGTGGCCGGGTCCGGCTTCTGGCCGGCGTGGAGCGCACGGGTCTCGGGTCGGAAGGTGGTCGGGTCGAGTTGAGCCATGTCGTTTCGTTCCTCCGTGAAGGGGTGGGAGAGTCTGCCGATGGGAGCGAGGCCCGGCGGCCCTGGGAAGGCCGGTGGGTTCGGCGGTCACCCGTCGTGTGGTTCGGAGGAACAAAAAAAGCCGCAGCTCCGGCGTGGAGTCTGCGGCCCCGGGACCTCGTCTTCGGTCCCGCTCTACCTCTGGTCAGGTGCGCGAGACGTCAGACCCCATCCTCCGCACGGCGGGGCCGCCTGCGCATGCACATGTTCCAGGAGCAGCGGGTTTGAATCACGGTTCGCGCATGGTGTCGGATGCGCCGCAATCCGTCAACCCGGTTCACCGAAACGCAACCTTGGTCGTCAGCGTAGTCGCCGGGCGCCAGCTGTCTGCCTCACGTGGCCGGGCCGACCCGGAACAGGAGCAGCCGGTCGTCGCCGAAGGTCCGGACCAGGCTGTACCGGCCGCCCTTGGCCAGCGCGTCGAGATCCGTCGAGAACGGGAGGTAGCCACCGAGGTCCGCCCCGCTCGCGCCGGGACCGGCGACGAGCAGGTAGTCGATCCGCTCCCGGGTGAGGTACGACGCGGCACCCGGGCCGGTCGGATCGGCGAAGACCACCCGGGCGCCGAGGGCGAGCCGGGTCGCCTCGGCCAGGAAGGGGCGATCCTCGAGGTAGACGGCCCGCCCGTCGATGATCCCCACCCGCCGACCCAGTGCGGCGATGCTCCCGTCCGTGTAGGCATTGGCGAGGATCCGGGCACCGGCGGGCAGGTTGGCATCAAGCCAGCGGTAGGCGTCGTACCCGACGACCGTCAGGCCCGGCTCGGGCGCATCGTCGACGATCGGGTCCGGCGCGGGGACGATCGCGGCCACCGTCAGCACGGCGAGGAACAGGCCGGCCGCGACGGTCGCGCCGCGGCGCGGGAAGAGGGCCCGCCAGCCGGGCCGGAGGAGGCGATCCAGGCCCCACATGACGATAATCAGTGACACGACCGGCAGGACGAGCTCGTACGGCATCAGCCGGCGCGGTCCGGTCCGGGCCGGGACGTACGTGTTCGAGAGCGCGAAGAGCAGGTACGACCCGACGAACAGGCCGACGGCGAAGACCCAGGCCACGACGAGCGCCCGGCGCCGCCGGGGGTCGAGCCACGGCCAGGCGAGGAGCGGCCCGGCGAGGAGCGCCACCAGGACTATGAGGAGCGCTCGCGATCGGGCATCGAGGCCGGGCCAGACGTGGAGGATCGCGCGGGGCAGCAGTCGCGCGTCGAAGAAGCTCGCCGGCGGGCGCCCGGCCTGGCCGGGAGCGACCGCGGCCACGTAGAAGTCCCAGGTCGGGTCGCCACTGGCGCTCCATCCGGCGGGGACTTCGTCGGCGGGCGGTGGCTGGATCGCCAGCCCCTCTCTGCCGGCGCCGGCCGCGTAACCCAGGACCCGCACCTGACCGGTCGCAGCGAAGCTGCCGACCGCCCCGACCGCCAGCCCGCCACCGAGGATCGCCACCCCAAGCGCGAGGGTGGCCGCGCCCGACCGCACCCCGGGCAATCGGAGGCCGAGGCGCCCGCCCGCCGGGTCGACCAGCAGCCGGGCGAGGACGATCCCGGCGATCCCGGGCCCGAGGAGCAGGAACACCTCCGCGTGACTGAGCAACGCCACCCCCGCCACGACGGCCGCCAGCGCGACCAGCCGGCGGTTTCCCTCGACGATCGCCCGATCCGCGAGCCAGAGGGTCAACAGGACAAGGACGAGCCCGAAGGTCTCGGGCTTGTAGGCGAGGAACTTGAAGTCGAGCCGGACGGTCGATACGAGGAGGATCGCGCCGAGAAGCGCCAGCCAGCTCGACACCCAGCGCCGGAGGAGGACCGCCGCGATGACGAGCCCGGCCGCGAGGAGAGCCAGGCGGTAGAGCTCCATCTGGACGAGGAGGTCGCCGGGCAGGAGCTGGATCGCGGCGGCGGTATGAGCGGTGACCGGCAGGTAGTCCGTCTGGAACGGACGCTCGGCCCCCCATTCCGGGAGGCTGGATGGGAGGCCGCCGGCCGCGGCGACGCGCGCGGCGAGGTTGGCGTAGTACCACACGGTCGAGGTGAACGGCAGCAGGGACGGACCAACCTCCAGGCGCGACCGGATGAGGACCGCGCCGAGGACGACCGCCGCGCCGAACCCGGCACCGACGGCCCAGCGTCGACCTCCAGGCGTCGGGCGCCACCCGGGCCGGATCGACGGCCATCGGATCGACCGCCATCGAACGGCGATCGGCAGGGTAACCAGCACGACAAGGACCGCGACCACGAGGGCTGGATGGAACAGGCCGGCGACTGCCAGGATGGTGCATGCGCCTGCCGTCGTGAGTAGACTCAGCCCCACGGCACGGCCGGCCGCCTCGAGAGGCGAGCCTGCCCCCGGCGCGAGGAGCGGCCCCCAGGCGAGTCCGGGGAGGACGAACAGGAGGGCGAGGACGATGGCCGTCTGGCCGGCCGCCGCGACGAGCTGCAGGGAGTCCATGTGGGCGGACGCGTGAACCTCGACGCGGGCGAGTGACCGCCGCCGACCGACCGGGATGGGCGGAGGGCGGGTCGCCCGGGAGTGTACGGCACCCGCCGGCCGGACTCGCCCTGCCGATCGTCGGGCTGGCACTCCTGCTCGTGGTCACCGAGCTCGTGGACGCCATCCGGATCGTCGGTCCGGCATGGCAGGGTGGCGACCTCCTCTATCACTCCGCCCTGGCCCACGCCATCCTCCGGGGCGAGCTGCCGCCCGGGGGTCCGTACGCCGGGCTGCCGACCTACTACCCGCCGGGGTTCCAGGTCATGTTGGCCGCGGTCATGGGTGGTCTCGGCCTCGACGCCGTCCGGGCCGACCAGCTCCTGACACTCGTCTGGCTGCCGGTTCTGCCGATCGGCACGTTCCTGCTGGTCCGCCGGCTGACGGGCCGGCCCTGGGTCGCGGTCCTGGCGGCGACGCTGACCGTCTTCGGCGGCGCCTACAACCTGCACGCCGGCCGGCTCTGGGTGAACAGCTTGTTCATGGCTGGTCAGGAGACCTATCCGCTCTACCCTCGGGACGTCGTGTTTGCGCTCCTGCCATTCGCGACCCTCGCCTTTCTACGCGGGCTCACGGCGAGCCGACCTGTCGCATCACTGGCCTGGGCCCTCGTCGCTGGCGGGCTGCTCGGGGTGGGCGCCCTCGTCCAGGTCCAGCTGCTCCTCCCGATCCCGGTCTCGCTGGGGACCGTCGTCCTGGCGGTCGCCATCCGCCGGCCGGAGCTGCGTCGGCGGGCGATCGGCGTCCTGGTCGTCGTCGCGATCGTCGGCGTCGGGCTGCTCGCGCCGTGGCTGCTCAGTCAGCTCGACGCGATCCAGCGCAACGGCGGCGTCGCGCTCGATTCGGCTGACAGCCTCGCGCCGGCGCGATTCGGACCGTGGAGCTATCCGCGAGAGTTCGGGCTCCTCCTGCCGTTCGGTCTCGTCGGGGCAGGCGTTTCCCTGCTCTTCGTGCGCCGGCCCGACGGACCGCGGCCCGGCGGGGACGATCTCGGGTCCTGGCGTCCGGCGGTCCCGGAGGAGGCGCTCGGCCTGGTCGCCTGGTTCGGCCTCGCCTTTGTCCTCGGTGTCTCGTATCGGCCGGACTGGCCGCTCGAGGACGCCCTCCGGCCGCAGCGGCTGTGGTTGATCGCCGGCCAGCCGATGGCTGCACTCGCGGCGATCGGCCTGGTCGCTGCCGCCGAGGACCTCACGGGCCGGCTCCGGCCGTCGCGGATCGCATCCCGGACGCTGACGGTGGGCCTGATGGCGGCCGCGGGACTTGCGATCTGCCTCCCGTCGACGGTCGCCACGGTACGGCTGCTGGCCGCGACCTGGACGGTGCCCGGGTACGCCGCTCTCGACCTGCAGGCCGACCATGTCGCGTCGTTCGGCGAGCTCGTTCCGCCGGGTGGCCCCCGGGCAACGGTCCTGACCTATGAGGACTGGTCGTCGCTCGCCTGGTTCGAGACCGGCGACACCGTCGTCGGCCTTCTCCCGGCGGGCTATGCCAAGCTCGCCTACGACCCGGCGATCTTCACCGGACACGGACAGTCGGAGCGACGAGCGGACGTCCTCCGGGCGTTCGACGGTGACCCGGTTGACCTGGCCGCGGTGGCCGCGACCTACGATGCCGCGAGCATTGTGCTCGCCAGGCGCGGCGCCGCGCTCGGGGCGTTCGACGCGATGGCCGTTCCGGCAGCCGCCGGACCCGGCGCCCTCATTGGCACGGCGGAGGTCGTGACCGGCAACGGGTGGGACGCGCTGGCCATGCAGCCGGGCACAACCCTCGACTTCGCAACCAGGATCGATGGCCGAATCCATCTCGAGATCAGGCTCGCGCCCGCCGAGATCGGTGTGTCGACGCCCGAACGCCGGTTCGACGTCGCGGCCGTCGGGGCGGACGGCGCCGTTCGATCGTCCGTCACGGTCCAGGTCCCGGTCACCCGGACGGACCCGTGGCAGATCGCCGTCACGGACCTCGACCTGACCATCGGGGATCGGCTTCGGCTCGAGGCACTGGACCCGCTGACCGTCCAATCCGTCCGCGGCTTCCTGCCTGCCGACGGCTTGCTCGCCGTCGGGTCGTCGCCGATCCCAGGCTGGCGGGTGACCGTGGCGATGCCGAACGCGGTCGCCCTCGAGCCGATCCGATGACCCGCTGGCTGCGGCGTCCGATCGTCTGGATCCCGATCACCGTGGGCCTGTTGGCCCTCGTCGTCTGGCGTGCCCGGCCGTGGGAGGGTGGCAGCCGGCTCGGCACCCTGGATCTCGCGCCAGTCCTCGTGGCGATCCTCCTCAACGGCCTGGTCATGCTCCTCTGGGCGGTCCGCTCGGCCGATCTTCTCGGGGCGGCGGGACGGTCCGTCGGAATCCGGCCGCTGGTGCCGATGACGGCGCTCGCCAACACCGTCAACAACCTCACCCCGGCGTCGGTCGGGGAGCTCCTCCGGCTGTACCTCCTGCACGAGCACCACGGCGTCGACTATCCGACCGGCGCGGCAGTTGTGCTTGTCGAGCGCGTCGTGGCGATCGGCTACCTGGCAGGCAGCGCGGCGGTTGCCTGGGTCGCCCACCTCGTCGGCCTGCCTGATCTGGTCGCGGCCGTCGCCTTCGTCGTTCTGGCCGGGCTCCCAGCGCTGCCGTATGTCCTCGGGATCCGACCGTCGGCGGTCGTCGCGGCCCTTCCGCTCGGGTCGCTCATCGGCCGCGAGCGCTGGGCTCGGGCGACCGGGACCCTGGCCCGAGTCGACGGGACGGTCGGTGCCCTGCTCACGGATCCGGTCCGGCTGATCGTCTTCTCCGGGACGACGGCGCTCGTCCTGGCCACCTACGCGGCCCAACTCTGGCTGGTAGGGCAGGCCGCCGGTGTCGCCCTCGACCCGGTCGCCGCGTGGGGCGCGCTCGGGCTGTCGATCGCGGTCGGGGTCGTCTCGTTCCTGCCGTTCGGGCTGGGCGCGACGGACCTCGTCCTGGTGACCCTGCTCGGGACGCTCGGCGCCTCCGGACCGGCGACCGCCGCGATCGTCTTCGGCTACCGCCTGACGGCGACGGTGCCACTCGCGCTGGCCGGCACGGCCTCGTACGCCTACCTCTCGGCCACACTTCCGGCTGGCGGGGCGGGCGGAGCGATGCGCGCCGCGAGGGCGGAGCTCGACGGATCGTCAGAGGGGCCCCAGCGATGACCTTCCTCGGCCTCCTCGGGGCAGTCGGCGTCGCCGGCGCGTTCGGCGCGGCTGGGGTCCTCGTCCTTCCGGCTGCGCGGCGGCACGGCCTCGGCCTGGTCCATCCCGGATCGGCCTGGCTGGCGCTCGCCGGGGTCTTCTTCGGGCTCGGCTCGGGGGTCCTCGCCGCGACCGGCGAGGCGAGCGGGCCCGCCCTCTACGTCGCCGGCTCGGTCGCGGCCTTCGGGATCGGTGTCTGGGCGAGCGACCGGCTCGCAATATCGCGTAGCGACATCGGCAACCCGGACGCGAGCATGTCGGGCCCACCCCGCGCGGGTACGCTCGATGTGGGCGCGCCGAGGACCGGACCGGCGATCGCGGCCCTCGGCACCCGGCGCGGGGCGCCGGTCATCCTCGCCGCGGTCGCAATTGGCGCGATCGTCCCGGTGCTCCTCGATTCCGGGATCCCGTTCCTGACGAGCGACATCACCGGCGCCCGGAGCGAGCTCGTCGGTCTCCCGATCCAGCTTGTCCGGGTCGCGCTGCCGGGTCTGGCCGGCCTCCTCCTGTTCGATGCCCTCCGGCAGGTCGAGCGGTGGCGGCGGCGCGTCGACCTCGCCGCCATCCTCGCCGTGGCCGGCTTCGTGGTCGCTCTCGCCAGCCGTTACCTCGTCGCGGAGCTGGCCGCCGTCCTGCTCATCGCCTGGCTGGTCGCCGGGCGGCGGATCCCGGCACGGGCGGTGCTCGCCATCGCCCTCGTCGCGTTGATCGGTTTCGGCGGGATCCAGATCCTGCGGGCATACGACCGGGCCGGGGGGAACGAGCTCGGCTTCGCCGTCAGCCGGACCGTCAACCGGATCGTCCTGGTCCAGCCGCGGACGCTGGCCGCGCTGCAGCGGGCGATTCCCGCCGACCAGCCGTACTTTCTCGGGCTGACCTGGGTCCACCGGCTCGGGCCGCTCGTCGGTCGCGACGACATCCCGAACCTCGGCTACTGGATCTATCCGGCCGTCGTCGAGGGGACGCAGGACACCGCCGGCTACGCGGCGCCCGGGCTGATCGGCGAAGGGTGGGCCAACTTCGGTCCGGCCGGCCTTGCCCTGTTCGTTGTTCTCGGGGTGCTCGCGGAGCGCCTCGGTGCGCTCGTCGCGATCCGGCGGTCGAGCGGGGTCGACATCGTCGCCGGGTCGCTGGCCACGCTCTTCCTCGCCCGGACCCATGCACTCGGCCTCGGGGGGCTGGTCACCCTGGCCGGGGTCGTCCTCGCCTGGCGGATCCTGGCCGGGCCGCCTGCCGGGCTCGGTGGGGCGATTCGCCGGATCGTCACCTGGCGCGCCGCGTCCTGAGGCCCCGAGGCCGAAGAATCAGGTCCCGGGAGTCGGGGTCGGCGACGCTGTTGGCGTCGGAACGACCGTGAGCGGCCACGCGCCGAATGGCCGCTCGGGCGGGAAGTTCTCGGCGATCCACCTGCGGCACCGATTGAGGTTCAGGACGAACGACGACCCGGGCACGCCGTCCGCGTAGACCGTGGGTCCGAAGACGACTTTCGCGGCGCGGTCGAGATCGACCGTCTCGATCAGGCTGTACAGATCGGCCGCGCGAGCCAGCGGGAGGTCCGTCCGGACGGTGTCCTGGGCGATCCGGAGGAGCGTCGGAAGGACTCGCGGACCGAGCGTGCGGACCTTGGTGAGCGCCGCCGCCACGAGGATCTGCTGGCGGCGCGCCCGGCCGAAGTCGTTGTCGCCCTTTCGCGACCGGGCGAAGATGAGCGCTTGGGTGCCGCTCAGGTGGCTCTTGCCCGCCGGCAGGCCCCAGCCCTGCTGCTTGCTCGTGACCCAGTACTCGGGGTCGTAGTAGGCCCGGTCCAGGACGACGTCGACGCCATCGACAGCCGCGACGAGGCTCTTGACACCGCTGAACCCGATGAGGACATAGCCGTCCAGCTCGATCCCGAAGGCGTTCGACACGGCCGCCGTCATCGCCGACCCGCCGTCACCCTGGGTCGTCTGGAGATACTGGTAGAGGGCGTTGACCTTCTGGTCGAAGCGGCGGCCGTC
This sequence comes from Candidatus Limnocylindria bacterium, assembly GCA_041484785.1. Lineage (GTDB taxonomy): Bacteria > Chloroflexota > Limnocylindria > Limnocylindrales > CSP1-4 > SPCO01. The sequence goes on along the minus strand of JBGPIH010000007.1, from coordinate 30,801 downwards.
CGGAAGGGGGAAGCCGGTCGTGTCGCGCGGGATGCTGAAGGCCGCAACTCGACCAGTCGAGGGATCGACCGAGACGACCATGATCGCGTCGGTCCGGTTGCCCGGGTGGGCCGGGCGATAGTCGGTCCCGAGGAGGAGGACCGTGAAGCGTCCGTCCGTCCCGAGGAGCGGGTCGGTCCCGGGCGGCAACGGCGTGGGCGTGGGCGTGGGCGACGCGAGCGGGTTCGGTGGCTCGGTCGGGGGGAGCGGTGGGAGGCTCGTCCCGGGCGGCACGGCCGTTGGTTCCACCTCGCCGGTGTCGGGGTTCGGCGTGGCCCCCGGTGCGAGCAAGTTCAGCGCGAGGGCGCCGCCCCCGACGACACCGCCGACGACCGCCGCGGCTAGCACGACCGAACCGATCCGGCTGGCGACCCCCATCGCACGCCACGTCTCGCGAACGGATGGCATGACCGGACCCTAGCACACCCCACCGGGACGGAGTCACTCGCGGACGCGAGCCGCTTCGTCTGGGCACGGGTGACCTACAATGCCGCGGAGCAGACGGGTCTGAGGGAAGTTCGCCGTTCAAGTGGAGGGGGCCGATGATCCGCCGGTACATCACGGCGCTCCGCCTCCTGTTCATCGCCGCAGACGCACTCAGCGCCGTTGGACTCTTCGCCGTCGTCTCGATGTTCCGCTTCGGCACGACCGACTGGCTCGGCGTGTGGGCCGCTGTCGGGGTCGACGGACGGTTCCTCGCTGCGGCCTACGGGCTGGCCTGGGTCGTCGCGACCTGGCTTCTGGGCCTCTACCGCCTGAGGGTCCGCTGGTCGATCCGGAGCGAGCTGATCGACCTCGTCCGGGCGGACATCCTGGTCGCCGTGGCGACCTTCACGGTCCTGTTCCTGTTCAAGCTTCCGAACGTCAGCCGGCTCTTCCTGATCGAGCTGTTCGTCGCGCAGATCGGCCTGTCGGTCGCGGTCCGAGTCGCCGTTCGCCTGGCCTTCGGATGGGCGCGTTTACACGGCCGCAACACCCGCTGGGTCCTGGTCGTGGGGTGTGGTCCGGCCGCCGAGGCGTTCGCCGACCGGCTGGAACGACACGTCGAGCTCGGCCTGCGCGTGGTCGGCCACCTGGCCCTCGAAGATGAGTTGACCGGCTCCGAGTCGCCGTCCCGTCCGGTCCTGGGGTCGGCCGACGATATCGCCGCCGTCCTGCACGACCAGGTCATCGATGAGGTGGCGATCTGCTTCCCGATGGCCAGCCTCCGGCTGGTAGAGCCGATCGCCAGCCTGTGCCAGGCCGAGGGCCGAATTGTCCGGATCCCGCTCGACAACATAGGCTTCGCCTTCCCGGGCGGCCGGGTCGAGGAACTCGATGGCCTGCCCATCCTGTCGCTTGTGTACGGCCCGGATCGAGCGATCGGGCTGGTCCTCAAGCGCCTCATGGATATCGCCATAGCGGCCGTCGCGCTGGTCCTCCTGAGTCCGATCCTGGTCGGCACGGCGATCTGGATCCGGGCGCTGGACGGGCCGCCTGTCCTGTTTCGCCAGGTTCGAGTGGGGCTTCAAGGCCGGCGCTTTGAGGTGGTGAAGTTCAGGACGATGGCCCTTGACGCAGAGGCGCGACGGGCGGGCCTGTCCGCTCGGAACGAGATTCGGGGCCCGGCCTTCAAGCTCACCGACGACCCGCGCTTGACCCGAACCGGGCAGGCCCTCCGCCGTGCGAGCCTCGATGAGCTGCCCCAATTCCTCAACGTCCTGCGTGGCGAGATGAGCGTCGTAGGTCCTCGACCGCCCCTGCCGGAAGAGGTTGCCGGCTATGACATCTGGCACCGCCGGCGCCTGTCGATGAAGCCCGGAATGACCGGGCTCTGGCAGGTTGCCGCCAGGCGCGAGCAGGAGTTCGACCGGTGGGTCGCGCTCGATCTGGCCTATATCGATCGCTGGTCGCTCTGGCTCGACCTGAAGATCATCCTGCGGACCGTCCCGGCGATGCTCCAGGGGCGCTGATCCGCGTCCAATTCGGGCAAGCCGAGCGGAGCGTCACCCCCTTGGACGCCGTCCGGTGCGCCCTGGCACAGGACCAAAGGCACCCTCGTTGACCCCTTCCGGGCGGTAGCCGGGCGGCCCGACCGACTCCACGATGGGGAAAGCATCCCGGATCAAGTCCGGGTGTCGCCCAGTCCACGCCAACGAGACACAATCGATGAAACGCCATCTGGTGGCACGCCTCTCCCTCGCAGCGGCCCTCCTGACCTGGGGCTCCGTCGCCGTGTTACCCGCCTCGGCGGCGACCATGGCCTACAGCACGTCCGTACCGATCATCCTCCAGGAAGTCCCGAGTTGGGACCTCGCGGCGAACACCAACGGGGTCTGCACCTCCGGGGCGACCCTGGTCATCAAGAACGCCCAGGGCACGTTCAACACGGTCAACTACGCGACGCTGGCAGCTGCCTGCGGGCTGCGGGTGATCTGGGCGTTCCCGGACACCCTGGACTACGCGACCGGCACCATCCGTCCGGAGGCCATCCCAGCGCTCGTCGACAAGGTGAAGGATCTCCCCAACACGTGGGGCTACCTGTCGGTGAAGGAGCCGAACTGGAGCCACATCACGGCCCCTGAAATCCGCGCCCTCTACCGCGCCTACAAGGCGGCCGATCCCGTCCACAAGGTGATCACGCTCTTCGGCGACGTCCCCCATTTCGGGACGAGCGCGAACCCGTACACCGCCGGAATGGCCGACGTGGTCATGGTCGACTGGTATCCGGTCGAGACGAGCAACGGGAGCAACTCGACCTACCTCACCGGCGCGACCCGCTGGTTCCCGATCGTCAGGTCGAAGGTCGCCGCGGTCACGCCACGCGTGCCGATCTACCTGATGGTCCAGACCCACAAGAACCTCGGACCAGCCACCCACAAGAAGCAGCGCCCGACCCAGGCCCAGCTCTGGCGCGAGGTCCGCGACGGATTCACGTACCTGCATGCGTCGGGGATTGCCTTCCACGTCTGGCGGAACAACAACTACACCCTCGACCAGCTCCGCGACCCGCGAATGGTCGCCTCCATGGGGACCCTTGCGGCGCAGCTCAAGGCCGGCACGTTCCGCTGACCCCGCCCGATCCGTCAGGGGGCTGGGCTGGATCCCGCGCCCGCGGCGGCATAGGCACTGTCGGCGCCGAATAGCTGGATCGATAGCTTGGAGATCCGGCCGAGATCCGGGATGATCTCGTAGGTCGCGCTGGCCTGGGTCGGATAGGTCGCGTACGGCGGACCGAGGACGAAGCGCTGGATCGCCGCGTCATCGACCGAAGTCCCGAGATCGAGCAGATCGCCCAATCGGTCGGGCGGGAAGTTCGTTCGGATCGTGTCCCCGGCAGCCCGCACGAGGTCCGACAGTTGCGGAAGCATGGCCGGGTCTGCCAGCTTCTTGCCGAGGGCGACGAGGAGCTGCTGCTGGCGGCGGGACCGGGTGAAGTCGTTGTCGCCGGCACCCTTCCGGGAACGGACGTAGGCGAGCGCCGACTGCCCATCGAGGTGGTGGCGTCCCGCCGGCAGGTAGAACCCGATCGGATGTCCGTTCGTCCAGCCGCCGTAGCCTGGATCGTCGATCGTCCGCTGGTTGTCGACGTCGACGCCGCCGACCAGGTCGACCATCGTGACGAACCCGCCCAGATCGAGGGCCGCGTAGTAGTGGATCGGCACGCCGAGGAGGAATCCGATCTCCTTCATCAGCGTCGGCAGTCCGCCATCGGGGAACTCGGTGCGGTGGCCCTGGGCGTAGGTCATCAGCGAGTTGATCTTGTCCGGGTACGTCCGACCGTCCCACATCGGCAGCTGTGAGAGGTCGCGCGGGAAGCTGATCATGGCCACTTGTCGCGACACCGGGTCGATGCTCACGACGATGAGCGTGTCGTTGAGCCGCTGGCGTCGCTGGCCGCCGGAATCGATCCCGGTCAGCAGGACGTTGATTCGCGAGTGGAGCGTGGGCGGCGTGGCGAACGGCGTCGCCGCCAGGATCGGGCCGGCATGGCCGGACGTCCCCGGGAGCAACGCCCCCCCGATGTCCGGGTCTGGCACGCCCACGAACATCCGGGTGCCCGCCTGGTAGAAGGTCCAGGCCTCGTAGCCGAGGATCCCGTGGACGACAATCGTGGCCGCGATGAGGCCGGCCACGGGGATCCCCACCCGTCGCATCCGGAACGCCCGCCCTCCGCCGGTGCCGCCGGCCGCATCGACGATGGCGATGAGCCGCCAGGCGCCGAGGAGCGCCACGAGGACGAGTGCGGTCAGCGCGAGTGACGGGGTGAACAGCTCGAGCGCGAGCTGGGGGATCCCGCGGGAGGCCTGGATGGCGATCGACCCGAAGGCAAGGGCAACCGGGACGGCGAAGACCAGCGCGGAGCGGCGGCGGCCCACGTACCACTGACCCAACCCGGGCCACAGGAACGACAGGAAACCGGCCAAGCGGGGGGAGCGCTGCGACAGGCCCCCCTGCGAGACATCAGCGTTCAAGATGCGGCCAATCTAGCACGATGCAACTGGCGACCGCCCGCGATGGTCCGATTCCGTGGACAACCAGATCGAGGGCGTTGGCCCGATCCCGGCCCTGCTAGACTCCGGCCGGGCCTGACGGTGGGTGGAAACGGATAGACGGCCCCGAACACGGAAAGGAGACGATGGCCCTGCGAATCCTCGTGCTCGGCGGCGACGGATACCTCGGCTGGCCGACGGCGATGGCCTTTTCGCGAGCCGGGCACCGGGTCGCGGTCGTCGACAGCTTCGCCAAGCGCCAGTGGGAGCTCGAGCTCGGCGTCCGACCCCTCTTTCCGATCCCGACCCTCCACGAGCGGGTCCGCGCCTGGCGCGAAGTGACCGAGCGGGAGATCGAGCTGTTCGTCGGCGACCTGACCGAGTATGGCTTCGTCGAAGGGGTCGTCGACGGGTTCCGCCCCGATGCGATCGTCCACTATGGCGAACAGCCCTCGGCGCCCTACTCGATGATCGACGCACGGCATGCTACGTACACCCAGGCGAACAACATCGTCGGCAACCTCAACGTCGTGTTCGCCATCCGCGACCGCTCGCCGGACAGCCACCTGGTCAAGCTCGGGACGATGGGCGAGTACGGGACCCCGGACATCGACATCGAGGAGGGCTACCTCACCGTCGAGCACAACGGCCGGAGCCATACCTTCCTCTATCCGAAGACGGCCGGGTCCATCTACCACCTGTCGAAGGTGCACGACAGCCACAACCTCCACTTTGCCACCCGGATCTGGGGCATTCGCGCGACGGACCTCAACCAGGGGGTGGTCTACGGGGTGGAGACCGACGAGTCCGCTCTCGATCCTCGCCTGGCAACGAGCTTCCATTACGACGAGGTGTTCGGGACCGCGCTCAACCGGTTCTGTGTCGAGGCCGCCGTCGGCTTCCCGCTGACGGTCTATGGCAAGGGCGGTCAGACGCGCGGCTATCTGAACATCCGGGACACGGTCCAGTGTGTCGGGCTGGCGGTCGACAACCCAGCCGACCCGGGCGAACTCCGGGTCTACAACCAGTTCACCGAGCAGTTCAGCGTCCTCCAGCTCGCCGAGCGGGTGAAGCTCGCCGGCGAGCACCTCGGCTGGTCGGTCGAGATCGACCACGTCGCGAATCCTCGCAAGGAGGCGGAGGCCCACTACTACAACGCGCGGAACTCCAAGCTGCTCGAGCTGGGGCTCCAACCCCGGCTGCTCGATGAGGAGCTCATCGACACGATGCTCCTGAAGATCTCCGAGCAGCGCGAACGGATCGACTCGAGCTCGTTCGTCAAGCACGTCCGCTGGGTGCCGGATCGCCCGGGCGTCGCGGGCGCTCGGTCCTGATCGGGTCCCGCGAAGCCCAGTGAGCCGCTCCGTCCTGATCACCGGCGGGGCTGGCTTCGTCGGGGCCAACCTCACCCGCCGACTCGTGGACGGGGGCGACCGGGTGCGGATCCTCGATGACTTGTCAGTGGGGCACCGGGAGTACCTTGCCGGCGTTCCCCATGAGCTCGTCGTGGCGCCACTCGCCGATCGGGACGCCATCGGTCGGGCCGTCGGCGGGGTCGATGCGGTCGTTCACCTGGCCGCCCGAGCGGGGATCCCCGATTCGGTCGCGGATCCGCTCGGGACGTTCGAGGTGAACGTCGCCGGGCTGCTCCACTTGCTGGACGCGGCCCGCTTGGCCGGGGCTCGGAGGTTCATCTTTGCCAGCTCGAACGCCGCTGCGGGCGAGCACGAGCCGCCGGCCGACGAACGCGACCTGCCCCGGCCCACCTCCCCGTACGGCGCGTCGAAGCTGGCCGGCGAGGCGTACTGCCAGGCCTACGCCGCGACCTACGGCCTGGCCGCCTGTGCCCTCCGCTTCTCGAACGCCTACGGCCCCTTCTCGCTCCACAAGAAGAGTGTCGTGGCGGCCTGGCTTCGCTCGGCCCTCCGCGGTGGCTCGATCGCGATCCACGGCGATGGCGAGCAGACCCGCGACTTCGTTTTCGTCGAGGACCTGGCGGTGGCTGTGTCCGAGGTCCTCGACGCGCCCGAGGACCGGATCGCCGGCGAGCTGTTCCAGGTCGGGACCGGGATCGAGACGACCGTCAACGAGCTTGCCGCCGCGATCGAGACGGCCGCCGGCCGCTCGCTCGAGATCCGCCGGTTGCCGGACCGCGCCGGCGACATCCGCCGGAACGTCAGCCGGGTCGACAAGGCCGCGGAGCACCTCGGCTACCGGGCGGCGGTCCCGCTGGCCGAGGGGATCGCCCGGACCGTGGCCTGGTTCCTCGCTGCGCTCGCCGACCCGGCCATGGCCGCGATCGGCCCGCACGCGGCATCCGGTTCCGAGTGATCACGCTGGCCAGTCGCGTTTCGGCGGATCCGGAGAGGGCGCCGCTCGCTCAGGACGCGCTGACGACGATCGTCACGCGGCTCCTCCTGGCCATCGTGATCTTCGGGACGGACATCGTCCTCGCCCGGCTCCTCGGGCCGGCTGCGAGGGGTCGCTTCGCGCTCGTCCTGCTGACCTCGCAGCTTGCCGCCGTGATCGTGGGCTGGGGGATGGACAGCGCCCTCGGCGTGGTCTCGCGGCGGGACCCGGCCACGGCCCGGCGTGGCTTTGCCAACGCGGTCGTCTGGTCGATCGTCGTCGGCGGGTTCTGCGTCGTCCTCGCCTGCTGGGCCTACGGCCTGCCGACCTCGACCCGGCCCCACGGGCCGCTGGCCACGCTCATCCCGAACCTCTCCGCCCAGCAGTTCCTGTTCTCGGCGCTGGCCCTCCCGGGCGAGCTGTTCTTCGGGGTCGGGCTGTTCTCCCTCCTCGGGCGCGGACGGATCCTGGCGTACGGCGGCATCCGGGTGCTCCGCCGCGCCGCGCTCCTCGTCCTCGTCGTCGGGGCCGCGGCGATCGCCCGGCTCAGCCTGGACGTTGCGCTCGTGATGAACCTGCTCGCGCTCGGCATGACGGTGGGCGCGATCGCCTGGGTGGCGGCCCGCGATGGCTCGTTCTCCCTCCGGCCGTCCGGTCCGCTTCTGGTCGAGGAGATCGGGTTCGGCAGTCGGGCGATCGCCGGGACGGTTGCCGAGCGGCTGCAATTCCGGGCCGATACGTTCCTGGTCAACCTCATCGTCGGCGTCCGGGCGACCGGCATCTACTCGGTCACGAGCGGGCTGGCCGAGACTCTCTGGTACGTCCCGAACGCGCTCGGGACGGTGATGTTCAGCCGGGCAGTCGACCCGACCGCGGACGCGGGCCGGATCGCGGCCGTCCTCACCCGGACCACCCTGGCGGTCGCCACCGTGACCGCCATTCCTGCGTTCGCCCTGGGGCCCCGGCTCGTCCGGCTTGTCTATGGCTCGGCGTTCACCGATGCGGGGGTCGCCCTGCGGCTGATCCTGCCCGGCATCGTCGCCTACAGCGTGGTGGCGATACTGTCGCGCTACATCGTGGGCCGCGGCCGTCCTGGGACCGGGACGATCATCCTGGTGGTCGGGCTCGGCGCGAACGTCGCATGCAACCTCGTGCTCATCCCCCGGTTCGGGATCAACGGCGCCGCCGCTAGCTCGTCGATCTCGTACATCATCACGGCGATCATCACCCTGGCCGTCTTCCGCCGGCTGTCCGGTCGGGGCGTCCTCGAGACGCTCGTCCTCCGGCGGAGCGATCTCGACGCACTGGGCCGGGCGGGCCGGGCGGCACTCGATCGCCTGCGCGGGCGACGGACCGGGCCGCTCGTCGGCTTGCGCGGCGGCGCCGAGGCGGCCGAGCTGTTCATCGCCGAGCGCCAGCCCGGCGATCAGCCCTGAGCCAGGCGATGGCGATCCGGCTGGTCGTGGTCGACGACAACCCGCACCAGGCCTGGGAAGGACGGACCTACCCGGCCAACGCCACGTTCGGGCAGTTCCTGCCGGCGATCCTCGACGTTCCGGGGTCGGGCAGCTCGCCAGCCGTCGCCCGGATCGACCATTGCGTCCCGGTCCGGGCGGCTGCCGGCGCCCCGGCGACCCTGCCGCTCGACGCCCGAATCCACGTCGTCGCGACCGCGCCGTTCGACGGGATCGCCGGGTACTTCCGGTCAGCGCCGACGTTGGTCCGCCGGAACGCGGAAGTCCTCCGGCCGGTCATCCATGCGGCGGACCTCGTCTGGATCAAGGTCCCGGCATCGAACGCGCCGCTCGCCGCGGCCCTGGCGTGGGCGGCGGGCGTCCCCCGCTTCGGGTACGTCGCCGGGAGCGCCGCCGCGGTGGCCGGGAGCCAGGAGCGCAGCCGAATTGGCGGTGCCGCGGCCCGCTTGGTCGGGGCGGGCTATGACCTGGCCGGCCGGCTCGCGTCATTGGGCGGGGACCGGGTCGTAGTAGGCGCCGACCTCGACGGCGAGGGGATCGTCACGAGCCTGGTCGAGCCGCATGAGATCCGGCCAATGCCCGCATCGGACGCCGCCGCGTGGCCGCGGGAACCCGGGCGACTTCGGCTCGTCTGGGGGGGTCGGCTCGTCCCGGGCAAGGGGCTCGAGGCTCTCGTCGACGCGGTTGCCCGACTCGCCGCTGCGCCGCCGGAGGGGCGCCGGGTCGAGCTCACCGTCCTCGGTGACGGGCCGGCTCGGGCCTCGCTCGTGCTCCGCGCGGAGCAGCTTGGGATCGCCGATCGGGTCATCTGGCGCGGATTCGTGGCCGATCGGGCACCCTACCTCGACATCCTCGCCGACGCGGACCTGTTCGTGTTCGCCTCCGCCGCCGAGGGCTTCCCGAAGGTGATCCTCGACGCCTTCGCCGTCGGCCTGCCGGTCGCGGCCGCTCCGAGCGGCACACTAAGCGCGCTCGGTGGCGAACGGTTCGAGCCAATCCCGGTTGAGGCGGATGCGATCGCCCGTTCCGTCGGCCGGCTTGCCTCCGACCCGGAGCGGTCGCGCCGCCTGAGGGTCGCCGGATCGCGCTTCGTCGCCGCACACACCCGCCCAGCCGAGGCGGCCCGACTTGTCGCCCGCTGGCGCGACCGCTACCCGGAGCTACCCTGGACGTGATCCCCGCGTGGGCGTCGGGCAGGCGACAGCCCGCGGCCGGCCGTACGCTATCGGCGTGATCAGCGTGATCGTCCTGTGGACCGCGATCGGCCTCCTCGCCTGGGTGTACCTGGGCTACCCGATTCTCGTCGCGATCCTCGCCCGGATCGCCCCGTGGCATCCCCGGCAGAGCGAACTGGCGCCGACGGTGTCGGTCGCGATCGCGGTCCATGACGAGGCGCCCGTCATTGCCGAACGGATCGAAGATGCGCTGGCCCAGGCCGCTGGGGGCGTCCGGCTCATCGAGGTCCTCATCGGCTCGGACGGCTCAGCCGACGAGACCGAGCCCATCGTGGCTGGGATCGCGGCTCGCGACCCGCGGGTCCGGCTACTGGCGCTCCCGCGGGGAGGTCAAACGGCGACCCAGGATGCCCTCTTCCGGGCGGCAACGGCCGACGTCATCGTTCTGACCGATGCGGAGACGCGCTTCGCGCCGGGCTGCCTTGCGCGGCTCGCGGAGGCCTTCCGCGACCCCCGCGTGGGGGCGGCCACCGGCCGGCTCGAGTGGCGCAACGAGGGCGCGACCGCGACGTCGTCCAACGAGGGCTTGTACTGGCGCTACGAGCGGCGTGTCCGGGAGCTGGAAAGCCGGGCCGGCTGCCTGACCGCGGTGACCGGGGCGCTTCTCGCCGTGCGCCGGACGAGCTACCGGCCGGTACCCTCGACCGCCTCGATGGACCATCTCCTTCCGCTCTACGTCCGGGAGACCGGGGGTGCCGTCGTCTACGTCGCGGACGCCCTGGCCACGGACCGGCCGATCAGCGGCCTGCGCGAGCAGTTCCGCAATCGCAGCCGGACCGCCTCGCGCGGGATCCGGGCGAACCTGTCGATGGTCCGCCGGCTCGCCCCGTGGCGCCGCCCGCGCTCGGCCCTGGCGATCTGGTCGCACAAGCTCCTCCGCTGGGCGACTCCCTGGCTCGTCCTCGTGGCAGTGCTGGCTGGGGTCGTAGGAGCGGCCCGGGGCTCATGGGTCGCAGCGGTCGTCGTCGCAGCGGTCGTCGTCTGGGCGCTGGCCGCCGGCCTCGGGCAGGTTCTCGCGTCGAGTGGCAGACGGCCACCCCGGCCGCTCGCGTTCGCCCGGGCCTTCGCGATCGTCAACGTCGCCTTCGCCCGGGCCTGGCTCGACGTCGTCCGTGGCCGCCGGATCGAGGCCTGGCATCGTGTGGGGTGGGAGCAGCCGAGAGGGGGCTAGACGTCGCCGATTGCCATGACCAGGCTGACGTCACTGGACCCGCCGCGGACTGTCACCAGGACCAGCGACGAACCCAACGAATTGACCGGCTCCCTGGACGAGAAACAACAGAAGCATCGCGGGCCAGACGCGACCAATGATGTGGCCGTAACCCTTGCCTGAGCCGATGGCCACCGCGCGGCCGAACCGCACGTACGGGATGATGAGGACACCCACGAGTCGGAGCCACGCTATCGCGTCCATTCGCCGGCGAAGGAACCCGGCGAAGGTCCGGCCGGCATGGTAGTGCAGCACGACCGTCCCACGCAGCCCGAGTGACTGGTCGTGGACCACCTGGATTCCGTCGTCCGCGACCAGAATCCCACCTGACCGACGCAAAGAGCGCTGATGAAGAACATCGAGGGCACCGAGGCCATCGAAATCGTCGATCCGTTCGAGAGCCTCGCGCTTGTACGACACATTGACGGCGCCGGCGATCTTCTCTGCTGGACCGCTGACGATTGGCGATGCGATCGGTGCCTGAACGACCAGGAAGCTTGCCCAGTCAATGTCGTTCGTGGTTGCCCCATTCTCCACGGAGCCCCCGACAGCGACAGCCTCGGGGTGGGCTCTATGTGCTTCCACCATGCTTGTCGCCCAGTCGAGCGGGACTCGACAGTGATCCTCGGTGATCGCCACGATCGACCCGCGAGTGAGCCGGTAGGCCATGTCACGGAGCTGGAAGATTGAGGCGCCCGGCACCGACTTCCACATCGTCGTCGCGGCAAGTTCCCCGGGAGTGGGCACCGGTAGACCACTACCGTCGGCGACGATCACCTCACCCCCCGCTGCGGCCGCTGCGGCCTCGAGTGTTGCGATGTTGATGCTGACAGCGGGCCAGCCCTGGACCGTGCTAACCGCGATCGAGATCGCGGGGTCGTTCGGCATCGGGGTTCATTCACCTCGCTTGGGGATTCTGCACGACCCCGCGGGCAGGCAGCGCCTATCTGGTTTTGGAATACCCGTGACAACTCGTGGCAAGGGCGCCGCGCCGTCGAGCTGAACGGGGGAACCGATCGACAGGCTACCAGCCTCGAGCGCCGAGTCAGATCATGCGGCGACGCCAGGCGCCGCTGCAAGCTCAGGGCTGGCAGCTCGAACCTCTCTCGAAGGCACGGATCGATACAAAGACGTGCTCGGTCCAGCCCGCAGCTGCCATTCGCGAGGACATGGCATCGATCGAGCCGGTTCCTGGCGCGTAGGTAAGAACGATGAGCCAATCGTGCGGCCCAAATGGCAATCCCGCCACGTAGTCTGCGAGGCCCTGAGGGCGTGGCGGCAGGAACTGCGAGCGTGGTATGAGCGACGAGTCGTAGTAGCCGATGCCAAACTGATAGTGATCAGGGATGTTGACAAAGAATCGCGCATCTGCGCAGGCCGTTGTCGCGACGAGACGCGTCACACCCCGCCAGTCGTCCTTCGCGATATCCCCCGCATAGACCCGCTGAATTGGACTCCAACTCACGAGCAGCCACGCGACGCCCAAGATGACGACCAGACCACCCTGGGCCATGCTCGATCCGCGAGCCTTCTTGGAGACGGCGAGGACGAGTTGACCGAACGACCACAAGCCGCCTCCGGCGAGGATGCAGACAAGCGGCACCATGAACGCGACCTGTCGGCTCGTCCAGAAGTAATGTGCATGGGTGTCTGCTAGCCAGGCAACAGGGATGGCGACGACCGTGGCGGCCAGGAGAATGGCAACTTCGCCTCGCCGATTCACGATGGCGCGGAGCGCGCCCGCCGACGCAGCTACCATCACGGCGCCCGTAAGCCAGCTCGCTTCACTTGGGACAAGACCACCGAAGATCTCGGTTAGAAAGGTGATGACCTGCGTCGCGTCGAGCGGTGGGGGTAGCGGGACTTGATAGATACGTCCGAGCTCCGGGAGCGTCGCGTAGAGCAGCCAGGGCCCGAACAGGGCGAAGGCAATGATCATCGCCATGGCGCATGCGGAGATCCGCCGAGCCCCGCTTCGTAGGGCTGTCCTGCTCCGTCCACTCCTGAGCCAGGTGATGATGGAGGCGACGATCGTGAAGGCTGCTTGTGTTGAGAACAGGACAGCCGCTGCGAAGTAATGCGTATAGAGCACCAGGGCACCGGCTCCCGCGAACGCGAGCCACGCGGCTACCCCGCCCATCTCCCATGCTCGCAGGAATGCGAGGATGCTCAGGGCCGACACCAGCATCGTGAGCGAGTAGAAGCGTGCCTCTTGCGAGAAGTAGATCGCGAATGGAGAGGTGATGAGTACGATCGCGGACAGGACGGCGGCTCGTCTGCTCTTGAACAGGCGGAGGGCAGTGAAGTACACAGCGGCGACGGCTAGGCAGCCCACGGCAAGCGCCCAGAGGCGAGTGGCGGTCGTGCCGGTCCCGAGTACACCGGTGACCACGCGGACGCCGAGGTAATCCAGGGGAGTGGCCGCAGCGTCTCCTTTTACGGATGCGAACAGCGCGTCGAGCGGTAGCCGCGCCGTCGTTGCCTCACCGATCTCATCGAGCCACAGGCTCTGAGCGGAAATCCCATGGACCCGGAAGATCGCCGCGAGAAGCACAAGGACCGCAGCAATGCGCATGTCCACGGGTTTCGATCGGACCCAGTCGGTCGCGACGAGCCGCGCGCGTTGCAGGTAAGGCTTCGTGCCAGCGAGGCGTCGGCCTCGTCCGCCTACGGCCTCATCATGCCCGTCTATCACGCTCCGCTCAGCCACGGATGGCGTCCCCGATCCGGCCTCGGGCGAACGCGAGCGCACCTCCTGCCACGGTCAGGCCCGCGGCGACCGCCCCGAGGGTCGCAATCGAATGCCAGCCATCGATGCCCACGACGATCCCCAACGCCACGATTGGTATCGCCATCGACCACACAAAAGCCACCGGGCCGATCGTGCTGGGCCGTGACCGAGCCACGGCGAACATCTCAATGAGTTGGCGTGCGCCCTCGCCGAGCAGACGCGCGCTGGACGCGCCGATGGCGCCCATCGGCGCAAGCGCGACCGTCGAGACCACCGCGACCAAGAAACCTGACAACGATGAGAGCATCGCCGACCGATCACGATGGGCCGCATTGAGGAACGCCGTCGTCTGCGAACTCGCGAAGAACACGATGACCGACGCGCCGACGATTGCGAACGGGAGTGAGGCGCCCGGATACCGCGGGAAGAGCAAGGCCAGCCACACCGGCGTCAGGACCGTGAGCGGACCGATCAGCAGGACCGCCGCGAGCACCGCGATCGTGTACGTCCGATCAAACACCCTTCCAGCAAGCGCACGGTCGCCTCGCCCGAGGGCGGCCGCCATCTGCGGATAACTCGTGGCGCTCACGGCCGAGGCGACGATCACGAGGCCTTCGGCTACTCTCGTGGCGACCGTGTACTCGCCGACTGCGACAGCCGTGCTGAGCGCACCCAGGACGAGCGTTCCGACTCGAAACTGGCCGATGTAGGCGACCTGCATCGCGATCAGGCTGGGCGTGCGGCGAAGTAGCCCCAGAGCGGGCCGCAGCCTCCAGCCGCGTGACGGGATGTCGCGTCCGAGTTGCACGAGCAGGAGCACATCGCCAACGGCGAGGCCGGCCGCGAACAGTCGTGCATCGCGCGTCAGCGCGACGCCGATGATCGCCGCGCCGGCACTGACCGCGCTAGCGGTCACGATGGCCGGCGTCGCAGACCACAGCCGAAGGTCCACCTGACGCCGGACGAGCAGGAGGCCGGCCATGCCAGCGGGAATGAGACCGAGCCCGGTGATGGCGACGATCTCCGCTGCGTCGATCCCGAACGCCACGGCGGCCACGACGACGACGAGAGCTTGACCGACGGCACCGAGAGCGATCTTGGCGACGAGGTGCGTCACGAGAACTTCATCGGGCCGAGTTCCGCGCGTGAGCAGTCGGACGGCGCTGACATCGAGAGCCAGCAGTGCGGCCCGGAGGATGTCGGCCAGAGCCAGCGCGACTGCCAATGCCGCGAACGGGGCTGGCTCGAGGAAGAATGCTGCGACGATGATCGGAAGGAGCCGCGAGAGTCGCTGGCTCCCCTGGTTGACCGCGGATCCGGTCGAGTTCTGCCGAGCGGGGCTGTCGAGAATGGACGCGAAGCCTCGGAATCTGGCGGTCACAACCCCGACTCCGGTCGCTCCGCGAAGAGAAGGGTCGCTCGCGAGTCTCGCCCAGCCGATCGACGTGTCACGCGGGAAAGGCCAGCGGCGCGGAACAGCGCCTCGATTGCTACCGCGTCTGTGTCACTCCCGACCTCGACCACGGCCCGCCGGCAGCGGGCCAGAGCCGCACTGGCGCCCTCGAGCACTGACCGCTCCAGGCCTTCGACGTCGACCTTCAGAAGGTGCACGGTGACAGCGCCGACCCGTGCCAGTGCTTCGTCCAGGGACGTCACCGCCACAGCTTCTCGGGGAACGAGATCCCCGATCGCAAGTACATGCACGCGGGCGACCGTCGAGTTGCCGCTTTCGTCTAGCACGAGTCCGCGGCCGTCGTTCCTGCCGATCGCCAGCGGCAGGACGACGACCGTGTCATCGAACCCGTTCTGCCGGACGTTCCGCCGCAGGCGTCCAAGGACGGCAGGGTTTGGCTCGATCGCCACGACTCGGCCAGCGCGGCCGACCAGCCGCGCGCTCGCGACCGTGAAGATGCCGGCGTTGGCTCCCACGTCGACGACTGTCTGGCCCGCAGACGGCAGCCAGGACGGTGATGGCCAGTACTCGTGCCGCACGAGTACCTCGCGGAGAGGGACATGTTCCGCGGCGAGCCAGTCCAGCGTGAGCAGGAGACCTCGATACCTGGCGGTCCTGATCGCCATGCGCCCCGCATTGCGCCGGAAGCGGCGTAGGAGCGCATAGATAGCGAGCCATCCGATCGTCTTCGACCGCTCGCGCCAACCGTCGCACAAACGGGCGATCGCGAGGCCGTTGATCAGAAGCTGCACACCGAACCAGGCGCTCGTGGGACGAGGCCGCGGACCCGACGATCGATCGGTGCGCGGTCCATGTCGGACTGGAACCGGCTCCGGCTGGCAACCGGAGCCCCGTCGGTGGGCATTTCCATCTCCGGCCGCATTCTACGTCCTGCCTCCGCGCCACCGTCGCGTGGTCGGGGTCTTGCTACGATGGCGCCATCCCGTTGGGCGCCATGCCCTCCCGACACCGATGAGGATCGCCCGATCGGCGCTCTTGCCTGGCTTGCTCTCGCCGCCGTAGCTGTCATCACCGGCGTCTCGCTCCTGAAAGGACGGCGCGGATCGGCGCTGGGCGTACTGCTGATGGCGGCCTCGTTCTCGGGGCTGACCGCTCCCTTCGGGACGCTCGAGGTGCGACTGGAGCAGCCTGCGGTTGCGACCCTGGCGGCAGTCGTCCTGATCAGGGAGCGCACCCTGCTGCGCAGGTTCCTCACCGGCGCCCGCGCGCAACTCACCTTGTTCGGCCTGTATGTGTGTGTCGGTGTCGCCTCGTCGTTGACCATGTCGCCCGACCCGGCCCAGAGCCTGAAGATCACCGTATGGCTGGCGCTTTCGGTGGTCGCGGCCGTTGTCGCGGGCGTGCTGGTCGCTGGTGGGGATGGGACCGACCTGGGTCTGAGTCGCTGGATCGTCGCCGGAGCGGTCGTCCAGTCGGGCGTGGCGGCGATGCAGGTCGCGTCGGAGCTGGTCCTGGGCAGCGACTGGGGCGTCCTGGGAAACGACGCCCCCCTTGGCAAGGCATTCGGCCTGTCCTGGGAACCCAACCTTCTCGCGATCAGCCTTGCCGTCGCCCTCGTGTTTCTGATCGTCCCGCAGTTGCCGTCGCATGCTGACGGGCAAGGTCCATCCCGTCGCTGGCGCGATGTCTGGCTGGTCATCATCGCTGTCGGACTCTCTCTGGCGCTTTCACGTGGTGGCATCGTCGGCCTGCTTGTCGCGCTGCTCATCGCCGCCCCCGCGGTCGTCCGCTCGCGCCGACTGTTCGGCGGCAGCACGGCGATCCGGGATTTCGCGGTCCGCGCCTGCGTCGCGTTGGCAATCGCTGTCGCGGGTTACTGGTCCCTGGGCGCCCTGGCAAACGCCGGAGTCGGCCTCCGGTCGGGGACTGCGGTGGTCGAGGATACGGGACCGTTATCCTCGCTCATCCCTGTTGCGTCCCCTCCGGGTCCGTCCGGGATCGTGAGCCCGAATCCAGCGGGGCCGTCTCCCTCGGCCCCGGCACCGTCCACGGCCACCCAGCCCCAGTCGGTGTCGCCGTCACCCCGGGGCGGAATTGGAGAAACCATCGAGCTACGAATCCGGAATATGGAGGTCGCGATCGGAGACGTCCTGCGGGACAGTCCCGTGATCGGACTCGGTCCGGACTCCTTCGGTCTCCGGTACACGGAACCGACGTGCCAGTGTCCGGCGCATATCCCGAACCTCGGGGCGGCGACCGTCTACGAGGGCGGCCTGTTGGGATTCGCCGCACTTGCGGCTGGTTTGGGGCTCGTGATCATCGGACTGTGGCAGGCGAAGGGTTATGCCTACCTGGGGGCCCTGGTCGTCCTGATCACTGGTTACCAGTTCACGGACGCGCTGCGCTTCGGGTCGAACTGGGTGCTCATCGGCGTGTCGATCGCGCTCACGATCGCCATGAGGGTGCCGGCCGGGCCAGCGCCTCCCGATATGCCCTGACGGTGGCCTCGGCACAGCGGTCCCATGTGTACCCCCTGGCGCGAGCGATCCCGGCATCGCGAATCGTGGAGCGTGCAGCCTCGTCCAATGTCGCGCGCTCCAGGCCATCGGCCATGGCTTCGTCATCGGTCGGGTCGACCAGGATCGCTGCATCCCCGGCCACTTCAGGAATCGATGTCGTGTTGCTGGCGACAATCACCGCTCCGCAGGCCATCCCCTCCACGACAGGCAATCCGAAGCCTTCGTACAGGGACGGGTACGCGACGACGGTCGCCGCATTGCAGAGCGCTACGAGCGTGCCAATGTCGAGGTAGCCGGTGCGCTGGACCCAGCCACGGCCATCCAGCCTGGTAATCTCCCGCTCCACCTCGTCCGCACGCCATGCGTTCTGGCCAACGATCACAAGGCCCAGGTCCGACGCATTTCGCCGGCGCACGATATCCACGGCCCGAATCAGGCGCGGGACGTTCTTGCGAGGGTGGAGATTGCCCACCACGAGAACGAAGCGACCTGGCAGGGACAGACCGGCAAGCCGGACCTTGACCTCCTCGGGGTCAAGAGGGCGCCAGTGGGGGGCGACGCCGGCTGGCGCCACGATGATTCGGTCGGGCTCCAGACCGTAGTGGTGGATGATCCGGGCCTTCGTGAACTCGGACAGCACCAGGATGCGCGCGGCGCGTCGAGCGGTCCACCGGACAGAGACTCTGAGTCTGAGGCGGGTAGCGGCCGGGAAGAGCCCATCAACATCTTCAAACGAGACATCGTGGATGGCGGCCACGACCGGCACCGGGCAAACGGGGGGCGCGACGTATTGCACATGAAGAAGCTGGGCGCGATCTTTGCGGAGCCGGTACGGGAGTTCGACCGGAATCCTCAGTTGCGGCATCGATAGCCGCAGCGGCCTCATCAGCGCCTTGACCGCAGCGTCGCCCGGCCATTCGGAGATCCCGTCGACGTACACGATGGGGTCAACGTCGTGGCGACGAGCGAGAGCATCGACGAGGTTGACCACGTATGTCTCATTCCCCGTCAGGCGTTTGCCCGCCACGTGGGCGTCGATGGCCACGCGGAGAGGCTGGACCTGTACCATCGGCGCCATCCCCTCCTTGATGGAGTGCCTCGAGACCCGATGCGCATTGCGATCCTGGGTATCCGCGGCGTTCCCGCGAACTACGGCGGGTTCGAGACCTTTGCCGAGCAGCTCGGCTCGCGGCTCGCCGCCCGTGGCCATGACCTGACAGTCTACGGGCGCGACGAGTACGTCGCCCGGGGCCTCCGATCCTACCGCGGGATGAGGGTCGTCCGGCTCCCTGCGCCGCGCTCCAAGTACCTCGAGACCGTCGTCCACAGCCTGTTCGCGGCGATCCATGCCATCGGCGGACGCTACGACGTCGTCTACGTCTGCAATTCGGCGAACGTCCCCGCGGTCGTCCTCCTCCGCGTGCTCGGGCAGCGGGTCGTGCTCAACGTCGACGGGCTCGAGTGGCAGCGGGCGAAGTGGAACCGTGTCGGCAAGGCGTACTACCGTCTGTGCGCCTGGCTGGCCGCGAAGCTCCCCGTCGAGCTTGTCACCGACGCGCGGGTCATCCAGGACCACTACCTGCGAGCCTACGGTCGGCGTACCGACTACTTCCCGTACGGGACGGATCTCGAGCCGGTGGCCGACGACGGCACCCTGGGGCGGCTCGGATTGGCGCCCGGACGCTACGTCCTCTTCGTCAGCCGGCTCGAGCCGGAGAACAATGCCCATATCGTCATCGACGCCTACGCGCGGGTGGCGTCGGACCTGCCCCTGGCCATCGTCGGCGACGCTCCGTACGCGAGCGAGTACATCGCCCGCCTGAAGGCCACGACCGACCCGCGGGTCAAGTTCCTCGGGGCAATCTACGGCGACGGGTATCGCGTCCTCCGGTCACACGCCACGGCGTTCGTCCAGGCGACCGAGGTCGGCGGCACGCATCCGGCGCTCGTCGAGGCGATGGGGTTCGGCAACGCGATCGTCGCCAATGACGTGCCGGAGCATCGCGAGACGCTCGCCGACGCCGGCCGCTACTACCGCGGACCCGAGGCGCTGGCCCGGGAGCTCCAAGCGATCATCGACGATCCGGCCCTCGCCCGCGAGCTGGGGCGTCGGGCACGCGAGCGAGCCGCCGCCGCCTTCGGCTGGGACGCGATCGCCGACGCTTACGAGGCCTGGTTCAAACAGCTCAGCTGCGGCCGGCGCGGCACCCCACGGAGTTCTAGCTCGTGAATCGACGGGCCCGTCGGGCGCCGGCCCAGGGCGAACCCGAGGGTGCAGGCGCTGCGTCGTTTCTCGATGGACTCATCCGCCATGCTTCGGCACTCGCTTGGGATCGACGTGTTCGGCTTGCGGTGCTGGCGGCGGGTGGTGTCGCGATGCTCGGGCTGCTGCTGTTCGTGGGTCGTTGGCTCTTGTTCTGGTTCGACGAATGGGACTTCGTTTTCCAACGGCAGACGTTGACCCTGGACTCTGTCTTCGCGCCGCACCTTGACACGCTTCTGGCCACGCTGTCACTCCTCTACCAGGGGCTGCTCGCGGTGTTCGGAATGCGGACGTATCTGCCCTTCCTTCTCGTGACTTGGCTCGCGCACTTCGTCTGCGTCGTGCTGCTCTACCGAATCGTGGTGCGCCGCTCCGGGCCGGTCCTGGGGACAATGGCGGGGCTTTCGCTTCTCTTCCTCGGGAGCGCTTACGAAGTCCTCCTGCAACCGTTCCAGATGCAGTACCTGTTCGCCGCAGCAGGCGGACTGCTCGCGTTCGAACGCATCCTCCGCGCAGAGACATCACGGGACGCGGGTCACAGACCAGCCGATCTCGCGGTCGCTGCCATCGCCCTGCTGGTCGCCGTCGCGTCGTCGAGCCTCGGCCCGATCATGGTCGGCCTCATCATCATCTGGGCCCTGCTGCGCCGTGACCGCGGCGCGCTCGCAGCGGTGGCCCCAGCCATCCTGGCCTATGGTGCGTGGTACCTGACCTGGGGCCGCCAGAGTCAAGGGCTCCCCGGAACAGGCCAAGACGTGGTCCAGAGCGTTGAGGCGCTCCTGTACGGCATCGGTGCGGCCATCTGCGGCGCCGTCGGCCTGCCACCCGAGCATTTCGCCCGTCTTGGAGTCGTCATTGGCCTGGTTGCCGTCGTCGCCGTGGCCCTGGCGCGGGTCCGACCCGGGCCTTTGGCCCTGGCCGGCTTCTCGGCGCTCGTGGCGGAGTACGGCTTGCAGGCCTTCTTCCGCGGCTCGTACGGGATCGAGCATGCTGCAAGGTCCGGCTATCTCTATCCAGCCGCGATCTTCCTGTGGCTCACGATCTCCGGCGTGGTGGGCGCACGACTGGGCGAAGCTGCCTGGCGGGGGCGCGGGCGCCTCGCGGTCGTGCCTGTGCTCTTCGGCCTCCTTATCGTGCCGATGGTCATCGGGAACATGCGCCAGTTCGCCGGGGCCGCCCGCGCGTCGCGTGACCTCAGGGCCACGGAACTCGCGGAGCTGCAGCTGATCGAAGCCATCCGCGATGTCCCCGGGGTCGCCCTCGATGTCAGCCCCGACGAAACGCTCATTCCACAAGTGACGGCCCGCCGGTATCTGGCGGCCGTCGATCGGTTCGGTGCCCCCTCCCTGGGCTGGGATTGGCAGGTCGCCACGGACGGAGGTGCCGTGAATGCGGCCGCGTTGCGACTGCTCGGTCCGGCGATGCGACTCGACCTGCCTCCCGGGTCGACACGGGTCACGCCCGATCTCGAGGTTTCCGGCGCCACGACCGCAGCCGGTTCGGAGCCCGGGTGTGCAAGCGTCCGGCCGTCGGGCGGGCAGGCGACGGCCAGGTTTCCGGCCGATGGTCGGATGATCTGGATGACCGGCCTCATGGCTGGGCTGTCGACTGTGCTCGTCAGCGTGGTCGGTCCGCCGTCTGCCGTCCTGGACGGCCCACCCTGGAACGCCCTGCTTGATGGCCAGCCGATCGCGCTTCCTGACCTGCCGGACGCCTACCGCTGGCAGATCGAGGTCCGGTCGGACGGCGGAACCCCGTTCGAGATCTGCACTGCCTCGACCCGCTGATGTTTGGACCGACCCTATACTCCGGCCCATGACGAAGACGGCGCTGATCACCGGGATCACCGGCCAGGATGGCTCGTACCTGGCCGAGCTCCTGCTCGAGCAGGGCTACCGGGTCGTCGGGATGACCCGGCGATCGAGCACCGCTGGAGACGAGCGCATCGCCCACCTGGCGGGGCGCCTGGAGATCGTCCAGGGAGACCTGCTCGACCAGGCATCGATCGTCGAGGCGATCCGCGACGTCCAGCCGGCCGAGGTCTACAACCTGGCAGCCCAGAGCTTCGTCCCGACCTCCTGGAACCAGCCCGTGCTGACAGGCGAGTTCACCGGCCTGGGCGTGACCCGGATGCTCGAGGCGGTCCGCCAGGTCGACCCCTCGATCCGGTTCTACCAGGCCTCGTCGAGCGAGATGTTCGGGCAGGTCCGCGAGGTGCCCCAGACCGAGCTCACGGCCTTCCACCCGCGCAGCCCGTATGGGGTGGCGAAGGCGTACGGCCATTTCCTGACCGTCAATTACCGGGAGAGCTACGGCCTGTACGCCGTGTCGGGGATCCTGTTCAACCACGAGTCCCCCAGGCGCGGGCTCGAGTTCGTCTCGCGCAAGGTGACCGATGGGGCCGCCCGAATCGCGCTGGGCCTCGCCACCGGGTTGTCGATGGGCAACCTGGACGCGGAGCGCGACTGGGGCTACGCCGGGGACTACGTCCGAGCGATGTGGTTGATGCTCCAGCAGCCAGAGCCGGGCGACTTCGTGATCGCCACCGGGATCGCCCACTCTGTGCGGGAGCTGTGCCGGATCGCGTTCGCGCGGGTGGGCCTCGACTACGAGCCCCACGTGACAAGCGATCTGCGCCTTTACCGGCCGGCCGAGGTGGACCACCTTAGGGGCGACGCATCGAAGGCGATGACCCTCCTCGGCTGGAAGCCCACGGTATCGTTTCGGGAGCTCATCGAGATGATGGTCGACGCCGATGTCGCCCGGCACCAGGCGCGCCTGCATGCCGACGGGGAGGCACGCCCGGCGGTCGCCCGATGATCGCAGCTCGCCGGTGAGGGTCCTCGTCACGGGTGCGACCGGGTTCGTGGGCCGCTGGCTAGTGCGAGAACTGGCGCGGGCTGGGCACGAAGTCGTCCAGTCCGGCGAAGGCGGCCGGGTCGACGTCACGGACCGGGCTGCGGTCGCCGCGGAGGTGCGCGCGGTCCGTCCGGACGCCGTGGCCCACCTCGCCGGCGTCGCGTTCGGGCCGGACGCCGCCCGCGACCCGGCCCGGGCCCAGGCGGTGAACGTGGGTGGCACGATCCACCTCGTCGAGGCCCTCGGTGCGCTCGAACCGCGCCCCCCGCTCGAGCCGCCGGACCGGTCCCCGGTCCTGCTCGTATCGGGCTCGGCCGAGGTGTACGGGTCGCCACGGCCGGAGGACCTGCCCCTCGCCGAGACCGCGCCGATCGCGCCGCGCGGGCCGTACGGTCTGTCGAAGGTCGCGCAGGAGGCCGTCGCCATCGAGCTCGGCCGGGCCAGGGGCCTGCGGGTGGTGGTTACCCGATCGTTCAACCACACCGGGCCCGGCCAGCGTCCCGACTTCGCGATCCCCGCGTTCGCCTCGCGGATCCTCACCGCCCGGGCCGCCGGTCGGAGCGCGATCCGGGTCGGCAACGTCGACGTCCGGCGGGACATCGGCGATGTCCGGGACGTGGTTCGAGCCTATCGCCTGCTCCTCGAGCTCGCGTGGAAAGGGGGGACTCCCGTCGGCGGGCTGGTCGTCAATGTCGCCACCGGGTCCTCGGTCCCGATCCGCGATGCCATCGCCGGGCTGTGCGCCGAGGCCCGCGTGATGGTCGAGCTCGTGCCCGACCCGGAACTCATCCGGGCCGACGATCCACCGGATCTCCGCGGCGACCCGACCCGCCTCCGCGAGCTCACCGGATGGCGACCGGAGATCCCCCTCCGGCGGACCCTGGCGGACGTGCTCGCCGAGCTCAGTCCGGGGGCACGTCCGAGCTGACGCGGGACAGCGGGATGGCCCTGGCGAGCCCGGTCCCGACGACGGTGAACGCGATGACCGAGACCTGGATGTAGATCGTCGGGTTGTTGAATGACGCCGCGAGCGCCCAGCCTATGAACGCTCCGAGGGCACCCACGCCGATCCAGCCAGGCCCGCGGGCCAGGCTGACCAGGACAGACAGGACGAAGGCGAGGCCGGCGATTCCGACCACCGCACCCTCCTCGGCGAACAGGCGAAGCCACTCGTTGTGGGGCGCGTTCAGGATCGGGTCGCCGTATTCCCGGGCGAGCTCGCGATAGGCCTGGAACCCCTGGCCAACGATCGGCGCGTCGAGCCACATCCGGGCGGCGGCGCCCCAGGCGGTCACTCGCTGGACGTCGCTGGCGATGAGTGCCTGACCCGGAGCCGCCTGGCCGGCGTCACCGACGGCCTGACCGCGGGCCTGGAGATAGGTGGGCAGCAACATCCCCCCCGCGACCAGGCCGCCGACGAGGATGACGATCCCGAGCGCCCGTCGGATGCGCCAGGCCACGACCACCGCGAGGGCGAACAGCCCGAGGAGTGCCGCTCGACTGTAGGTGAGATAGAGCGTGACGAGGAGAGGCGGAGCCATGGCGGCACACACGAGCCGAAGCCGCGCGTCACGGCATAGGACGACGCCGGCCACAAGGACCGCCGCCGGGATGATGACCAGGGCTGCGGTCCCGTTCGGGGCCGGGATGATCCCGGAGACGCGCTGTGGGAACGGGCTGGGGCGAACGAGCCAGTCGAGGGCTGGGCCTCGGACGGCCTGCGGGGTGACGAAATCGATGAGGCTGACGATCCCACCGGCCGTCCCGGACGCGACGGCGGTGACGAACGGGGCGAGTTCGCCCCGCCGCGCGACGTGGACCGTCACGAGGAGCACAAGAAGGGCCCCGCCGATCCCCGCGAGCCAGACCTGGAATGCATCGGTCGCGAATGCCCCGCCGAAGCGGATCTCCGAGTTGACGACGCCGAGGAGGGTTCCGCCGATGAGGACGATCGCCAGGGCGAGGGGGATCGGCGGCATAACGACGTGCCGGGACCGCGCGAGGCCGGCGACCAGGCGCACGCCGACCCCGACCGCCAGAGCCACGACGAGGAGTGGCTTCAACCCGAGCTGGCGGTCCACCACCAGCGGCTCGGTGAACGGCGCGATCGCCGCGACGACGACGAGCCCGGAGACCGGCGAGGCGAGGGCCAGTGCGGCAGCCAGCGCGGCCCAAACAAGGAGGACGGTTCGATCCGCGTCGACCGTGCGGAGGACCGCGTATACCGCGATGAGCACGGCGGCGGCGACGTAGCCGAGCCGGTACCGGCGACCGAGATCCGCGGCGGCGACCGCCACCGCTCGCCACAGGTCGACGATCCCAGGGGCGTCCGAGGTCATCGCTTCTCCGAGGCGTGTCCGCTCATCACGGCGACAAGCGCGAGGAAGACCGCCAGCCCGAGCCAGAAGGAGCGACGCCTCAACCGCTCACCTCAGCCACGTCTTGAAGATCACCCTGAGGAACCCGAGCCCGTAGCGCAGGTTCGTGCCTTTCTTGCTCGCGCCGGAGGTCCGCTTCCGGATCGTGACCGGCACGTCCAGCACGCGCAGCCCCGCCCGGGCCGCCCCCAGCAACAGCTCCGGGTTGTGGAACTGGTCCTCGGTGAAGACGATCTCCGACAGCCGTGAGGCGCGAATCGCGCGGTAGCCGTTGGCAATGTCGGTCACCTCGGTTCCGCCGAGCAGGTTGATCAGCCGCGTGTAGAGCGTGATCCCGGCGTTCCGGGCGGTCGACTCCTTCGCGTACCCGCCCATCCGGCGCGAGCCCACGACGAAGTCGGCCCTCCCGCCGATGATCGGCTCGACGAGGCGCTCCATCTCGGCGGGGTCGTGCTGGCCGTCGGCGTCGAGGGTGACCACGACCTCCACTCCCAGCCGCTCGGCGACGAGGTAGGCGGTCTGGAGGGCCGCGCCCTGGCCGCTGTTCACCGGGTGGCTGACGACGTCCGCGCCGTGGGCCCGGGCGACCTCCGCCGTCGCGTCGCGTGAGCCGTCGTCGATGACGAGGACGTGGGTGGGCAGCCCGCCGACGGCCGCCGGAACTTCGGCCAGGACGCCGGGCAGGTTGTCCGCCTCCTCGTAGGCCGGGATGCAGACGAGGACGCCGCCAAGCCGGCCGCCGCCGAGGCGTTCGGTCTCGAGCTGCGCCACGGAGAGAGCCCGGACGAGCCGGCTCACTCGCTGGTTGGCGCGATCAGCCCGGGCCAGGGCGTAGAACGCGAGGAGGTAGCCGAGCGCGACGGTCACGACGAGGACGGTGACGAGCCGACCGAGCGGCTCGCCGGACAGCCCCAGGACATCCTGGATCGGCCGGACGAGATCCGGGAAGACGGCGATCGAGCCGAGCGCGAGCCCAACGAGGAGGAGCCCGTAGGCCGGCACACGGCTGCCCGCGCCCGCCCGTCGCAGCCGGCCGACCGCCAGCCATGCCAGGACGAGAGCGAGGGCGAACCCGGCGATCCGCAGGAGGCTCGGCATCGGGCGGGCGATCCCTCCGCAGTGTGGTGAGGTTGCAGGTTCGGACCAGAGTGTATCGGCCACCCCGGGCCGGCGGCCATCGAAGTAGCATCACCTGATGACCAGCATTCCCCCGACCTTCCGAGCCTATCTCGCCGCGAAGTCCGACGACCGAGTCGAGCGCGGCGTCACCGAATTCGCCGAGGCCGACCTGCCCCCCGGCGAGGTCGAGATCCGGGTCGCCTGGTCCAGCGTCAACTACAAGGACGGCCTGGCGACGCGGGCGGACGGGAAGGTCGCCCGGATCAACCCGCTGATCCCCGGGATCGACCTGGCCGGCGAGGTCGTCGCGAGCGTCGATCCGGCGATCCCCCCGGGGACGATGGTCCTCGCCCACGGCTACGACCTGGGCGTCTCGCGTCATGGCGGGTACGCCGAGTACCAGCGGGTGCCGTCCGGCTGGGTCGTGCCGCTGGCGCCGGGCCTCTCGCCGCGCGAGGCGATGGCGATCGGCACCGCCGGTTTCACCGCGGCCATGTCCGTGGTCGCCCTCGAGGACCGCGGGCTGCAACCCGATTCGGGGCCGGTCCTCGTCACCGGAGCCTCGGGCGGAGTGGGCGGCACGGCGCTCGCGATCCTGGCCGAGCGCGGCTACGAGGTCTGGGCGTCGACCGGGAAGCGGGACGAGGCTGAGCGGCTCCGGCAACTGGGCGCGTCCGGGATTCTGACCCGGGACGAGGTGACGGCCGAGGGACGGCCGCTCGAAACCGAGCGCTGGGCCGGCGCCATCGACGCCGTCGGCGGGGCGACCCTCCCGTTCATCCTGCGCACGTTGCGAACCGGCGCGGCGGTCGCGGCCTCGGGCAACGCCGGGGGCGCCCGGCTCGACACCACGGTCTTCCCGTTCATCCTGCGCGGGGTCGCGCTCCTCGGCATGGACTCGGTGCGGGTCCCGATTCGCCGCCGCCGGGAGCTGTGGGATCGGCTGGCCACGGACCTCCGCCCGCGCGAGCTCGGCGTCCATGTCACCGAGGTTGGGCTCGACGGGCTCGACGTCGCGCTCGACGGGATCCTGGCCGGTTCGGCCCGCGGGCGCTGGCTGGTGCGCGTCGGCGAGTAGGGTCAGCGAGCGTCGCTCGCCCGGTCCGCGATCAGCCGCCGGTAGAGCCGTTCGTAGTCGTCGACCATGCGGGTCGCGCTGAAGCGCTCGACCGCGCTCGCGCGGATCGCCGCTCGATCGAGACCGTCGAGCCGGCGATCGAAGAAGGCGAGCTGCTGGGCGTCGTCCCCGATGAACCCGTCGATCCCGTCGCGCAGGATCTCGGGGATCGCGCCGGCGCGCCGCGCCAGGACGGGCGTTCCGCAGGCGAGCGCCTCGATCACCACCAGGCCGAACGGCTCGGGCCAGGCCGATGGGACCACCGAGGCGCGGCTCGATGTCACGAGCCGGTCCCGGTCGGCCACGGACAGCTCACCGAGCAGGGTCACGTCCGCCCGCCCCAATGCCGGGCGGATCACCGCGTCCTCGTATTCCCTGTCGATCGGCCGGGTCGCGGCTTTCGCGGCGACCAGCAGCCGCCGGCCGGTCAGGCGGGCGACCTCGATCGCGTCGAGGAGGCCCTTCTCCGGAGCGATCCTCCCCACGAAGCACAGGTCGTCTCCCGGCATCGCGGGGAGTGGTGGCGACTCGATGGTGATCCCGTGGTAGATCACGTTCCATCCCACTCCCGGGTGCGTCCGCGCCTGGTCCCGGCTGATCGCGACCATCCCGGGCGGCGGGTCGACGAACGCGGCACCGGCCCACGGCGTGTCGAGCCGTCCGTGGAAGGTCGCCACGACAGGCACGCGCGCCCGGTGGGCGACGTCGGCGTTCAGCGGGTCGATGTGCATGTGGATGAGATCGAAGTCCGCCTGGTGCGCCAGGATCAGGTCGGCGACCTGCCGGAGGTATGGCGCAGGATCGCCGCCGAACCCCGCCGGGCGCAGGGCGAGTGGTACCGTCGCGACGTGGAGACCGGGGATCCGGGAGTCGCCGCTGGCAAAGGTCGTGACCTCGTGGCCGCGCCGATGCAGCTCACGCACCAGCTCGGCGACGATCCGCTCCGTTCCGCCGTACCCGAGCGGCGGAACCGCCTCGAGCGGTGGCGCGACCTGGGCGATCCGGAGCGGGCGCTCGAGCCCGCGCCCCCCGTCGCGGCTCAAAGGCGGACCACGACCTCGAGCGGGCCGTCCTTGCGCAGGACCTCCGCGCTGGTCAATCCGCGCCACCGATGGATCAGCAGGTCGCACGACGCCTCGCCCACGCGAATGCCGCGGACGACGACCTTGGTCAGGTCGGGCGGGAGGTTCGGTCGGTCGAGCGTGAGCCGTCTCGCCGAGGCGTCCGGCTGCAGGCCGAGGATGGTGCCGATGATCATCAGCGAGGCGCCCGCGGCCCAGGCCTGCGGGGAACACGCGACGGGATAGGCGATCGGGGCACCGGTGGCGGCGCGATCGAAGCCGCAGAAGAGCTCCGGCAGGCGGAAGGCCGGGAAGTGCTGGGCGGCCGACAGCAGTCCCCCGGAGAGCGTACCGGCGGCGGCGTCGAACCCGTAGCGCCGGAGGCCGGCCGCGGCGATGGCGGTGTCGTGGGGCCAGACCGTCCCCGTGTGGTAGCCGATCGGGTTGTAGCCCGGCTGGTTCGCGGCGTACGTGCGCAGCCCCCAGCCGGAATCCATGGCGTTCGTCCCGAGCGCGGCCGCCACGGCCTGGGCCTGCTCCGGCGACACGATTCCCGACCACAGGCAGTGACCGGCGTTGGATCCGACGGAATCCACAGGGCACTTCGAACGGTCGAGGGCCATGGCGATGGACCCATCCGGCAGCCGGAACCGCTCGGCGAACCGGCGCTGCAACTCGAGCGCTTCTGTCTCGAGCCGAGCGGCCAGGTCCATCTCGCCGCGGCGCTCGGCGAGCCGGGCCATCCGCCGCTTCGCGTCGAAGACGTAGCCCTGGACCTCGGCCAGGGCGATCGGGGTGTCGGCCAGCGTTCCGTCGAGCCAGCGGATCGCGTCGGTCGAGTCCTTCCACCCCTGGTTTCGAAAGCCCGTCTCCGCACGGCGCTCGTATTCGACGAAGCCGTCGCCGTCGCGGTCCCCCCATCGATCGATCCAGGTGAGCGCGGCCAGGGCGTTCGGCCAGAGCCGGTCGACCAGCTCGTCGTCGCCGGTCCAGTCGTGGGTCTCGCCGAGCAGGATCAGCCAGAGTGGCGTGGCGTCGATCGATCCGTAGTACGGCGAGAACGGCAGCTCGCCGGTCCGGGCCATCTCCCCGGTCCGCAGCTCGTGCAGGATCTTGCCGGGCTCGGCGTCACGCCACGGGTCCTGGGCTGTCGCCTGGCGCCCGGCCAGGATGTTCAGCGTCTCGATCGCCACGCGCGGCATGAAGGGAAGCACCTGGAGCGACGTGATGATGGAATCGCGCCCGAACAGGGTCGCGAACCAGGGCACGCCAGCGGC
Source organism: Candidatus Limnocylindria bacterium (assembly GCA_041484785.1). Classification (GTDB taxonomy): domain Bacteria; phylum Chloroflexota; class Limnocylindria; order Limnocylindrales; family CSP1-4; genus SPCO01. Next base: position 1,283 of record JBGPIH010000007.1, on the reverse strand, counting down.
GATGAACGGCTCACCCATCGGGCCGATCGACTCGAGCAGGCGAAGGTCGCTCATCGATCGATGGATCACCTGGTTGACGAGCTCGTTGTCCGTCTCGATCTTCGCGCCGCCCTCGAGCCAGGTGGCGTGGGCCCGACCCGGATCCCGGGCGTCCGCACTCTGGGCGTGAAGCGCCTCGTCCGGATCGCGCGCGGCGTCAACGGTCCACGCGATGACCTGGCGCTCGCCCGGCCGCAGCGGACTCTTCCAACGCGCGACGACGGAGCCGCCCTGACCGTCCGAGGCCACCCGGAGCACCGGCTGCGGCTCGAACGCCACGCTGGACCGGACGGTCACGCCGTCGAGCCCCACGTACCCGAAGCGGAGGCCGCCGTCCGCCGTCACCTCGGTCGGGAGAAGCTCGCCTCGGCCGGGCCGGGCGTAACCGCGGACCTCGAAGATGTCGGCGAAGTCGGCGTCGAGCTCGAGCTCGACGTCCAGATCGAACGTAATCGGGCCGTGGTTCTGGATCTCGAGGTGTTCGCGATAGGTCTCGGCGATGCTCCGCTCCCGGCCGATCGAGATGGTCTGGCGGTCGATCCGCTCGTCACGCCCCATCTTGTCGCCGGGATCCTTGCGGAACTCCGGGTTCGTCGCCTGCACGATCCCGCGCCAGCTGCCGCCCGGATCCGAATGGAGGACCACCGGCCGCTCGCCGCCGATCCGCAGCACGCTGCACGACAGGATCCGGGTGTCGCCGTCGTACAGGCCCATGCCACGGCTGTCGGGGTGGATGTCGCCGAAGGCGTCCGACACCAGGAAGACGTCGAGGTGCTTGAGCACCTGGGCGGAGCCAAGGTCGGTCGCCTTGACGATCGGACGAGGCCGGGCGGGGAAGCTGCGAGCCGGAGCGCTGGGAGCCGGCTCCACGAGGCGTGCCACGGATCGGAGTCTAGGCCGCGAGCCGGGTATCGTCATTGGGCGCCCGCAGCGCAGCCTGGATCGTGTCGACTTGACGGTGGCGTGGCGGGCGCCCAGGTCGCCGCGCGCGGTCGTGGCTGAAGCGTGCCGGTCCCCGGCGTCATCCGAGCTCACCTCGGAGCTGGGCGATGGCTCGCTCGATCGGGGCGCGAATGTCCTCCAGCGGGTACTCCGGGAATGGTGTCAGCCCCAATGCGTCGTCGAGGGTGAGCTCGCCGGCGTCGACCCGACGGGCGAGGCTGGCGATGACGCCGAACGCCTGCGCCTGGGCGGTCGCGAACGCGCGGCCGGCATGGTCGCCATGGCCGGGAACGACGGTGCCG
>JBGPIH010000006.1:0-39125 GCA_041484785.1 Candidatus Limnocylindria bacterium | reverse complement strand
CTCGAGCGACGGGAGCTCGATCGCGAGGTGCGCGCGGCGCTCACCCTGGCGGGCATGCGAGACGCGTCGCTTGGGTACACCCATGGGGTCCTGGTTGCTCCTGTCGTGAGGTCATCGCCGCTGGCGATGCGTGGACGGGTTCGGGCTGCGCGGGTCCGCGGGGCGCGTGCCGGACCGAGGCCGGAGTCTAGCGCGAATCTGTCGGCTTCGTCAGCCACCGTCGGCCTGAAAGCCGCGCAGGGCCTCCAGGCGCGGATCGATCTCCTCGTCTGGATGGTCGTGCATGCCCTCGTCGAGCCGCCCGCCGCAGACGATGCACAGCCCCGGGCAGTCTGGTCGGCAGAGCGGCGCGATCGGCTCGGCCAGCTGGATCGCCTCGCGAATGGGCGTCTCGAGATCCAGCTCGTGATGATCGCTCAAGCGCAACACGTCCGGCTCGTCCCCGACTGACAGCGGGCGACCGGTGGCCAGGTCCAGGCAGGGCAGGTATTCCTCCTGGATCCGGACTCCGACCGGACATGCGATCTCGCGGAGGCAGCGGCTGCATTCGAGGGCGAGGGCCGTCTGCACGTCCGCGGTCGCCAGGATCCCGCGATTGGTCCTGACGAGGCGGACTCGACCATCGATCGGATCGGCCAGTCGGAGATCGGCGCCGAGGTCGATCGTGGCGCTCGCGATCCGATCCGTGCGTTCGCCACCGGGCGGTTCGCCGAGGAGCCCGCCGACATTCCAGAGGAACGGCTCGTCGGACCCCGGGGCGGTCATCTCTGGGCCTGGGACGGTTCGACCGTCTCGTCCTCCCACCGTTCGTCGTGCCCGCCTTCGTCGTCCGGACCGGCCTCGAGCGACTCGAGCGAGGACCGCCGCTCGTCGAGCATCGCGATCCCCTTTTTGATGCTCTGGAGGGTCTTGACGACGTCTCCCTCGAGGCCGACCAGGACGCCGACTGCGTATTCGTCGGCGCCACGCCGGATCTCGTCGGCGTCGGTGTGCGCGTCGGCGATGATCTGGCGACTGAGGGCCTCGGCGGCCTGGGTGAGGCCGCGTTCGTCGATCAGGAAGGCAGCCTGCTCCTGGGCCTTGGCCACGATTCGCTCGGCCTCGTCCTGGGCCTTCTCGATGATCCGCTCACCCTCGGAGTTGATCCGCTTGGCCGCGCGAACTTCTTCGGGCACGGCCACCCGCAGCTCATCGATCAAGCCGAGCGCGGCGTTCTGGTCGAGCACCACGTTGGTCGTCAGCGGCAACTTCTTGCCATTGGCGATCAACGATTCGAGACGCTCGACTAGGAAGATGATGTCGATCGGGATGGCCTCCAGGCGACGGCCGGCCCGGGTCGGGTCCGACCGGGTCGATTATGGCACGCGGAGCGGGCCTTCAGCGTCCTTCACCACCCGATCGAGGGCGTGCACGGCCGCCGGCGGGATCATCGTCGAGACATCGCCACCGAACGACGCGATCTCGCGGACCAGGCTCGAGCTGACATACCCATTGGCGACCGAGGTCATGAAGAAGACGGTGTCGACCTCCGGGGCGAGGACACGGTTGTTGTGCGCGAGCTGCAGCTCGGTCTCGAAGTCGCTGATCGCGCGGAGGCCGCGGACGATGGCGCTGGCGCCACGGGTGCGGCAGAGCTCGACGGTCAGCCCGTCAAAGGCTTCGACCTGGACGCGATCGCGCGGGGTGTCGATCGCGTCGAGGGTCGCCCGGATGACGCCGATGCGGGTTTCGACATCGAGCAGCGCCGCCTTCCGGGGGTTGGCCAGCACCGCCACGATGACCCGGTCGAACACGTTGGCCGCGCGCGCGATGATGTCGAGGTGGCCGTTGGTGATCGGGTCGAACGAGCCCGGATAGACCGCGAGGCTGTTCATCCATCCTCCTGGCGCCGATAGAACGTCAGCGCCGTCTCCCCGAACCGACGCTCCCGCTCGGATGCTAGCAGGCCGATCCGCTCGGGCGGACGATCTCGCCAGAAGTGCTTCGCGACGACACGCCCCCGGGCACGGAGCGGCGCCCGGGGGCTGCCCAGCCAGCCGAGAACGCGATCCCGCAGCTCGATCTCGGCATACGGCGGATCGACCACGACGAGGTCGAAGCGCCGCTCGCCATCGGCCGGGCGGCCCATGTAGGCCGTCACGTCGGCCCGGATCACGACGGCATTCGGCCCGGCCAGCTTCGTCAGCCGGAGATTCGCCTCGATCACGCCCGCGGCGGCCGGGTCGCGCTCGACGAAGACGGCCAGGGCGGCCCCTCGCGAGAGGGCCTCGATTCCGGCGGCACCGCTGCCGGCGAACAGATCCAGGACACGCGCGCCGGGCAGGTCCGGCTCGAGGATGGCAAACAGCGTCTGCTTGACGCGGTCGCCGATCGGTCGCGTGGCGGAACCCGGGGCCTGCAGCCGGATGCCCCGAGCCGACCCGGCGATGACCCGGCCGGCGTCAGCCACGAGTCATGCGCCGCTCCCCGGTTCGGCGGCCGCGACTCGCCGCAGCCAGCCGGTCGCGAGCTCGACGGCGAGCGCCGGTCGCGGCGGGTCGAAGCTGCCCGACGAATCGAGGAGCGCCTCGGCGTGGACGCGAGCTCGTGCCGCCAGCTCGCGATGGGCCGGATCCTGGAGTGACGCCACGCGAAGCCTGGGCAGGCCGCTCTGGACGAGGCCCAGCACGTCGCCCTCGCGGCGCAACTCGAAGTCGCGCTCGGCGAGCTCGAAACCATCCCGGATCTCGGCCACCGCGTTGAGCCGTGCCTCGGCGACCTCGTCGGTCGAATCGGACACCAGGACGCAGAATGACTCGACCAGGCCGCGACCGACGCGGCCGCGCAGCTGGTGGAGCTGGGCCAGCCCGAACCGATCGGCGTCCTGCACGATCATCATCGTCGCCGCCGGGACATCCACCCCGACCTCCACCACGGTCGTGCCGACCAGCACGTCCAGCTCGCCGTCGCGGAAGCGACCCATCTCGGCGTCGCGGGCGGCCGGCTTCATCCGCCCATGCACGAGACCGACACGCAAGGGGGCCAGCAGCTCGCGGAGGCGGACCGCCTCACGTTCGGCCGCGACGGCGCCCTCGTCGGCCTCGTCGCCCTCCTCGATGAGCGGCACGACGACGAAGGTCCGATGGCCGGCTGCCGCTTCTTCACGCACCTTCCGCCACGTCCCGTCCAGGTCGGTCGGGCGCCGGATTCCGGTCCGGATCGGCACCCGGCCCTCCGGCGGGGTCCGCAGGTCCGTCACGTCGAGGTCCGCATAGAGCACCTGGCCCAGCGTCCGCGGGATGGGGGTCGCGGTCATCAGCAGGACATGCGGGGCACGGCCCCCGGCCTTCGCCTCCAGCTGGCCGCGCTGGTCGACGCCAAAGCGGTGCTGCTCGTCGATCACCACCAGGCCGAGGTCACGGAACGAGACGGATTCCTGGATCAGCGCGTGCGTTCCCACGATCACCCCGGCCTGGCCGGACCGGATCGCCTCGGCGGCCTTCGCCTTCGTATCCGCCGCGAGGGAGCCGGCCAGGAGCGTCACGCCGAGCCCGAGCCCTTCGAGCAGGCCACCGATCGTGTCGAGGTGCTGGCGCGCCAGCAGGTCGGTCGGGGCGAGCAGGGCGCCCTGGAGGCCGGCCCGGGCGGCGGCCGCCAGGGCGTATGCCGCGACGGCCGTCTTGCCCGAGCCAACGTCGCCCTGGAGCAGCCGGAGCATCGGCGTCGGCTGGGCGAGGTCATGGCGGATCGCCGCCATCGCCGTCGCCTGGTCGGCGGTCAACTCGATCGGCCGGCCGATCCGCCGGCTCAGCGATTCGACGAGCGACAGGCGGATGGCGGCGTCGGATCCCTCGTCGACTTCGAGCTGCGGAGCTGCCTCACGTCCGCGCTGCCTCCGACGGGCCACCATGCCGACCTGGAGCGCGAGCAGCTCGTCGAATGCGAGGCGGCGCAACGCGGCGTCTCGACCCTCGAACGAGTCCGGGTAGTGGGCTTCTTCGATGGCCCGCGCGATCGGCGCCAGGCGCTCGCCGGCCACGATGGATTCGGGCAGGTACTCGCGGTAGGCGAAGCCCGCCTTGTCGAGCGCTTCGCGGATCGCCGCGCGCAGCCGAGCGGCGGTGAGCCCGGCGGTCAACGGGTAGACGGGAACGATCCGACCGGCGTGAAGGACCTCGGTGTCGATCCCGACCGCCTGGAACTCCGGGTTGTCGAGGGTCAGCCGCCGTCCGAAATGCTTGACCCGACCCGAGACCACGATCTCGCCGCCCACGCGCAGACGGCGCTCGATGAAGCGGCGTCCGAACCAGGTGGCGTCGATGCTGCCGGTCTCGTCCTCCAGTCGCGCGATCGTTCGCTGGACGCGCCGCCTGAAGGTGGGCTCGATCCGGACCTCGGCCACACGGACGCGGGCCGAGACGACGGTCCCGTCCTCGGTCCAGACCAGGTCACCGAGGCGGCGCATCTCGCGAAGGTCGTCGTACCGGCGCGGCAAGTGGAACAGGAGGTCGCCCACGGTATAGAAGCCGAGCCGGATCCCTGCCCGCCGGAGCAACGCGCCGGCGGCCAGCCCGGACCGCGCCAGGGGAGCCGACAGGAGGGTGACCGGATCGGTCGGGATCGTCGCCTGCGGCGTCGCCTTGACCACGGCTATTCGGCGGAGATCAGGTACCGGTAGAACGGCTGGCCGCCGTGCCGCACCTCGACCTCGACGGCCGGCAGGATCGAGCCGATCCGGCGAGCCATGAGCTCGCTCTCGGCGAGGTCGGCGCCGTCTCCGTAGAACAGGGTGACCAGCTCGAACCCCGGCGCGAGCGACGAGACGGCTGCCAGGATGCATTTCTCCCGGTCGCCATCCGCCGCGACCAGGCCATCGTCCGGATCGAGCGCGATCGTCTGGCCGCGCTTCACCTTCCGGCCGCCGATCGTGGCGTCGCGTACGGCCTCGGTCACGACCAGGGTCTGGATGGCGCGGGCGGCCTCGGTCATCGGACCGGCGTTCGCCTCGGCGTCGAGCTGCGGCTCGAGCGCCAGCAGCGCGGCAAATCCCTCCGCCGCATTTCGCGTAGGCACGACCACGACCCGCCGTTGGGTCAGGGCCGCGACCTGCCGCGCGGCCAGGACGACGTTGGGGTTGTTGGGCAGGACGATGATCTCGCGGGCCGCGACGTCGTCGATCGCCGCGAGCAGCTCGCCGGTGCTCGGATTCGACGTCTGGCCGCCATGGACCACGCCGGCCACACCGAAGTCACGGAAGATCGCAGCCAGCCCGTCGCCCGCCACGACCGCCAGGACGCCGAGGGCCGGGACATCGGCCGTCCGTTCGGCGGCCGACGCGACGGCTGAGGGTGGATCCGTCGCGATCCCGGTGAAGGTCGCGGCCCGGCGTTCGCGGACATCCCTGGCCTGGTTGTCCAGGTTCTCGACGCTGATCCGGCTCAGGGCCCCGACCATCAGCCCGTAGCCGATCACGAGGTCCGGGCGCTCACTGTGAACGTGGATCTTCAGTGCCCGGGTGTCGCCGGCCACCAGGACGGACTCCCCGATCGACTCGAGGTGATCCCGAATCGCGTCCACGTCCAGGCTGCCCTTGTGGTTCGGCTGGAGCAGGAACATCGTCTCGTACCCGAACCCCTCGTCGGCATGGGCGACGAGGGTCGACACCTTCGCGCCCTGCCCGGTTCGCGACCGACCCTGGGCCGCCCCGGCACGCGATCGGCTGGCCAGATGCAGGAGCGCTCCCTGGAAGAGCCGGTACAGGCCCTGTCCTCCGGCGTCCACGACGCCCGCTTCGCGCAGGACTGCGAGCAGGCTTGGCGTCCGGGCGACCGACCGTTCGGCCGCCTCGAGGGTGGCGCCCAGGACCCGCTCGATGTCCGGGTCGTCCTCGGCGGCGGCCACGGCTGCCGCGGCGGATTCGCGGATGACCGTCAGGATCGTCCCCTCGACCGGCTTGGCGACGGCCCCGTAGGCCGTTCGAGCACCCTCCGACATGGCATGCGCGAGGTCGAGACCGTTGAACCGGCTCTTCCCCCCGAGCCCTTCGGCCATGCCCCGGAAGATCTGGCTGGTGATGACCCCCGAGTTCCCGCGGGCGCCCATCAACGCACCGAAGCTGATCGCCGCGGCGACTCGATCGGCCGGCTGGCCGGCAGTGGCGTCGGCCTCCTCCAGCGCGGCCTGCACCGTGGCCAGCATGTTGGAACCGGTGTCCCCGTCCGGGACCGGGTAGACGTTCAGGGCGTTGATCTCGTCGACATGGGCCTCGAGATTGGCGACCGCCGCTCGGAAGGCCTCGAGCAGGCCCGGACCATCGCAGGTCCGTCGGGCCATCAGGCGACGTCCGTGCCGCTGTCCGCGAGGTCGCGCGGGCCGACCGCGCCAGGGACTGCCGGGACGATCGCCGGTGGAACGACACCCGCGCCGAACCGAAGGCCACCCACGTGGATCGTCACGCGGCTGACCTCGCGGTCGAGCGCACGACGGATCGCATAGCGCACGGCCGAATCGACCTGCCGGGCAACCTCCGCGATCGGCACGCCGAAGGCGACGGTCAGATCCAGGTCGATCTCGAGGCCGTCGTCCAGCCGGACGCGAATCCCCGGCTGGCCCAGGCCCAGCCGACCGATCAGCCGCTCCAACGGGGCCGCAGCGAACCCGGTCACCCCGTACGAACCCAGGGTGGCCGTCCTGACGATGTCGACGAGGGCGCGGCGGGTCACCAATGACCGGCCGGGCATCGGGTCGATTGACACGCGACCGCTCTCCTCCTCGGTTCGGGTTCGCCGGCCGCTCGTTTCGGCGTCCGACCACGGGGGCGCCTCGGGGCGTGTGCTATTCTACCGCTCCGTTCCGGCCCCACCGGGCCCCGCCTCTCAATCCGAACCTCCACCTCCAGAGGACCACGCATGGCCCGCTCCTGTGCAATCTGCGGCAAGGTCTCGATGGGCGGCTTCAACCCGCAATCGTCGGGGATGAACCGCGTCCGAGCCCACCGCCGCATGCAGCCCAACCTCCAGCCGCTCGTGATCGACCAGAAGGGCAGCCCGACCAAGATGCTCGTCTGCACGCGCTGCCGGCGCACCCAGCTGAAGGCCGCCAAGTAAGGGTCCACCATCGCGCGGGACGCGATGGTCGGCATCGCGCTTCGCATCGACCGGTCGCCTCGGCGACCGGTATTTCATGTCCGCCCGGCCTATCGCTCCGCGCTGTCGAGCCAGATGGTGAACGGGCCGTCGTTGACGAGCTGGACCGCCATCTCCGCGCCGAACCGCCCAGTCGCCACCGTGACCCCGAGGCCACGAAGCGCGTCCGCGTAGCGGAGGTAGAGTCGCTCGGCCAGCTCAGGCGCGGCTCCAGCGCTGAACCCCGGGCGGCGTCCTCGGCGCGTGTCCGCATACAGCGTGAACTGCGAGACGACCAGGGCCGACCCGCCCACGTCCAGCAACGACCGGTTCGTGCGGCCCTCCTCGTCGCGGAAGATCCGCAGCTCGGCGGTCTTGCGGGCGAGACCGTCGGCCGTCCCGTCGATGTCGTCGGGCGCCACGCCGAGGAAGACGACAAGGCCGCCTTCGATCGCCCCGACGACCTCGCCGCGCGGACCGCCGACGCGAACGCCGGCGCCCGTCACACGCTGGAGGAGCGCCCTCACGGGTGGCTTGGCGGAGCGATGACGCCGCGCTCGCGGATGAACGCCTCGCGCCACGCCTCGGCCTCGCGGAGGTACCGCTCTCGCGCGCTTGCGTGACGCTCGATGACGACGGCCTCCACTGTGGCCGGCACGAGAAGGTCGTAGTCGCGCACGCCGTCCGGATTCATCCCGCCCTCGCCGCGCAGCATCACGACCGGGATCCCGCCCGCCTCGATCTCGTCCATCAACCCGTGGGCGAGGTGCTTGGGCAGGGCCGTGAACGTCACCATCCGATCGCGCGGGATGGGCGGGACGCCGCCGTTGAGCTCGTACTGGTACCCCTCGTCCGCGAGCGCCCTGAGCAACCGGATCTCGCGACCCATGTCGCGGCCCTTGGTGAACAGCGCCGACCCGACGACGAGGACGTCGACCCCGAGCGCCCCCACGAGCTCCGCGGTCTCGCGGTTGACGCCACCGTCGACGTGCACCTCGCCGCCATACGCCTTGTGGCGGAGCAGCTCGCGAGCGGGCAGCAGCTTCTCTCGCGCGACGTCGCGCATGAACGCCTGGCCGCCGAACCCGGGCTCGACGGTCATGACCATCACGATGTCGAGCAGCTCGCGGTAGGGCTCCAGGGCAGCCAGCGGTGTGGCCGGCCGGAGCGACAGCCCGGCCGCCCGTCCGGCAGCTCGAATGCGCCGCAGGGTCGGCGCGATCTGCTCCTCGATCTCGACGTGGATGGTGATCGAATCGCAGCCGGCCTCGAGGTACTCGTCGAGGTAGCGGCCCGGCTCGCTGATCATCAGGTGGGCGTCGAGCGGCAGCTCTGTCCGCTTGCGGAGGTGCCCGATCGTCCTCGCGCCGAAGGTGAGATTCGGGACGAAGTGGGCATCCATGACATCGAGGTGGATCCGGTCGGCGCCGGCCGCGCGGAGCCGACGGACCGAGTTCGCCAGGTTCGACAGGTCCGCATCCAGGATGCTGGCCGCAATGAGCGCTCGACCGCCGGCCACGATCAGTCCCCCACCCCGGCCGGCAGCGGCTCGTGGCTGCGCTCTCCGAGGAGCGCGGCGGCGCTCTCGGCGACGAGTCGCGCGCGACGCCGGGCAACGGCCCGGGGAGGTGGTTCGCCGGCCCGCTCGGCGGCCAGCTGCCCGCACGCGGCTCCCACTTCCTGCCCACGATTGCGCCGGATCGTGGTCTCGATCGCGGCCGCCCGGAGCGTCGCCGCGAACCGCTCGATCACCGGCATCGGGCTGGCCGTCCACGGCGTGTGGGCGACCGGATTCATCGGGATGAGGTTGACGTGGGCGTGATCGCCGCCGAGCAGCTCGGCCATCGCGTCGGCGTCGGCGTCCGTGTCGTTCACGCCCGCGATCATGGTCACTTCGTAGCTGATCCGCCGGCCGGTCGCGCGCGCGTGCTCGCGGGCCGCGGCCACGACCTCGGCGACCGGCCAGCGCCGGTTGAGCGGGACGAGGACGTCGCGCAGCGGGTCTCGTGCCGCGTGAAGCGAAACGGCCAGCGTGAACTGCGGACCCAGCGCAGTCAGCCGCCGGATGCCGGGCACGACGCCGGAGGTCGAAACGGTGATGTGGCGGGCCCCCAGGCCGAACCGGTGCGGATCGTTCAGGGCCTCGATCGCGGCGAGCACACGATCCAGGTTCAGCAGCGGCTCGCCCATTCCCATGAACACGATATTGGTCAGGCGCCGGCCGTCGGCCAGCAACCGCCGCGAGGCAAAACGGACCTGGTCGACGATCTCGGCGGCCTGGAGATCGCGCCCGAAGCCGAGCTCGCCGGTCGCACAGAACGGACAACCCACGGCACAGCCGGCCTGGCTCGAGATGCACAGCGTGTGCCGCTCGCGGGCGCCCCGTCGGGCCGGGTAGTGCATCAGCACGGACTCGATGAGCGCGCCATCGGCGAGCCGGTGGAGCGCTTTCTCGGTAAGCCCACCGTCCGTCACGCGGAGGTCCGTCTCGGCGACGGTGTCGAAGCGGAACGCCGCGCCGAGGTCCCGCCGCAACCCCGCGGGGAGGGTCACGACCTCGTCGATCGAGCCGGCCGTCCCGCCAAAGACGGCATCGGCGACCTGCCGCACCCGGAACGACAGCTCGCCTCGCGCGGCCAGCCAGGCGGCGAGGGCGACTGGTTCGAGCCCGGACAGCCCCGGGCGATCATCTGCCGCGGGATCGATGGCGAGATCCATGGTCGCGATGCTAGCGCAGGTGGACGGTCTGGCCGATCAGCCCGCGCGCCCCGCGACGAAGCGCTGCCGCATCGGTCGCCCTGCGCCCCGCAAGCTGGACGCGCACGAGGCGGAGCCGGCCCGGCGCGGTCGCCAGGGCCAGCCCGCTGCCGTCGGCCACCAACGTGCCCGGTTCGTCGCCGGGGTCACCGGTCGCGGCCTCGGCCTGGTGCACGATCAGCCGCCCGAGGTCGGTGTCGACGAAGCTGCCCGGCCAGGGCTGGTAGGCGCGGACCTGGCGCTCCAGCTCGGATGCCGGCCGGGTCGGGTCGAGCCGTCCGTCCTCGCGGTTGAGCGGCCGGGTGAGCGTCGCCCCGACGCCCGATTGCGGATGCGCCACGATCTCGCCCCGCAGCCACGGCCCGAGGGTCTCGGCCAGCAGCTCGCCGCCGGTCGTCTCGAGCACCTCCTCGAGCCCCGGGGCCGACTCGGTCCCGTCGAGGGCCAGGCGCCGCTGCGCGACGATGGGCCCCGTATCGAGGCCTTCGTCCATCTGGATCAGGGTGACGCCGGTCTCGGCGTCGCCGGCGAGGATCGTCGCCGGGATCGGTGTCGCGCCACGATGCCGGGGCAGGAGCGAGGGGTGGAGATTCAGCGCGCCGTGGCGAAGGCCGAGCAGCGCCGGTGGGACGAGCTGGCCGTAGTCGGCGAGGACGGCGAGCTCGGGATGAAACGCCAGCACGGACGCGATCGCATCCGGCGCCCGCAGACGGTCGGGTGCCAGGATGGTTCGGATGCCGAGCGCACGTGCCGCGCCGTCGATCGGGGAATGGGCGAGGTTCCGGCTGCGCCCGGCCGGTCGTGGCGGCGCGGTCACGACGGCGACCAGCTCGATGTCGGGTTGACGGCTGAGGCGCCTGAGCGCGTCGGCGCCGAACCCGCCGCTCCCCAAGAAGATCGTCCGCACGCGCGAGCCGCCGGCCCGCCCGTCGGTCACGCCAGGGCGCCCGTCGCCTCGCGGACCTCCGCGTCGTCCTCGTTGCCGACGCCAACCCGCAGCAGCTCATCCATCGAATCCAGGTAGTCGATGTAGAGCTTCCCGTCGAGGTGATCGAGCTCGTGCTGGAGCGCCCGACCGAGCAGCCCGGACCCGGCGACCTTGATCTTCTTGCCGTGCCGGTCCTGGGCGACCACCCAGACCCGTTCGCGCCGGGTCACGTATGCGACGTAGCCTGGAATCGAGAGGCAACCCTCGAGGTCGCGGTCATCGCCGCTGGACCGGACGATGCGCGGATTGACCAGCTCGTACAGGTGGTCCTCGACCTCGATCACGCAGGCCTGGAGCGCCTCGCCGAGCTGGGGGGCCGCCAGCCCGATCCCCGGCGCGTCGCGCATCGTATGGGCGAGATCGTCGAGCAGGCCGTGCAGGTACTTGCCGAAGCTGTCGACGGGCTTGCCCTTCAAGCGCAGGCGCGGGTCACCGAGGAGGACGATGGGGCGGACGCTCATCGCCCGAGTATATCGAAGCGCCCGGTCAGACAGGTTCGCTCGGGCCCTCGGTCCCGGTCGGCTCGGTGGGCGGGACTGGCGCGACCGGCTCGGCTGGCGCGACCGGCTCGGTCGAGCCCGTGTCGGCCGGCGTCGAGGCCATCGACGCGCGGATGTCCGCGGCCCAGATCCTCGACTTGGTCGCCAGCTTGCCGCTCGCGTCGGCCGTCACCTCGCCGGCGCGCTTGGCGAGCGGGGCGGCGCGATCGGCCGCGATGGCGGCAAGCTCCGCGGCCCGGGCCGAGAATTCGCGAACGGAGGGTGCGGCGCGCTCCGCGAGATCATCGACGGCGTCACGCACGGATTCCAGGATGGCCGTCGCCGTCGCTCCGGCGGAACCCGCGGGGGCATGCGTTCCCGGAGACTCGTGGGTCCAGGTAAAGGTCTCGTCCGCCTTCGGTTCCTCGGGCGGCGGTGGGGTCGTCGGTTCGGTCATGGCCGGGTGCTCCTTTGGCTGGTGGCAGTCATCCTCCCACGAACCCGATCCGCGGTCACCTGCTGAAGGTCACCGATCAGAGCAACGACTCGGGATCGACGTCCACCGACCACGGTGCGTCAAGGCCGCCGGCGAGCAGGGCCGTGGGATCGTCGCCACGCAGGACGAGGTTCCACCGCCAACGATCCGCACGCCGGGCGATGTACGCGGGCGCCGGCCCCACGACGGTCACGCCACCGCCCTGGGCGGCCGCCAGCCCGCGCAGCCGCTCGGCCATCGAGGCTGCTTCCCGTTCGGCGGCGGCCCGATCGGCCAGCCCGACCGTCAGCTTCACGAGGCGCCCGAACGGCGGCGAGCCGAACCGCCGGCGGAGCGCGAGCTCGGCGTCGTAGAACGCGTCGCGGTCCCCCGTCGCCGCGGCCACGATCGCCGGATGATCCGGCTGGTACGACTGCACGATCGCCCGCCCGGGTCGGGCTCCCCTCCCCGCCCGCCCGATCGCCTGGACGAGCAACTGGTAGGTCCGCTCGGCGGCACGTTCGTCCGGAAGGTTCAGGGCGATGTCCGACGACACGATCCCGACGACCGTCACCGACGGGATGTCCAACCCCTTGGCCACCAGGCTCGTCCCGACGAGGATGTCGAGCCGACCGTCCGAGAACGCGTCGATGACGCGCTCCGCCGCCCCGCGATGCTCGACCACGTCGCGATCGAGCCGGCCGACCCGCAGCCCCGGCAGCGTCTCGCGGACCTCCCGCTCCAGCCGCTCCGTGCCACCAGCCAGGTAGCGGATCCGGGGCGAGGCGCAGGCCGGGCAACGCGACGCGACCGGAGTCGCGCGTCCACAGTGATGGCAGCGCAGCGTCGTGCCCGCCTGGTGATAGACGAGTGGCCGGTCGCAGTCGGGACAGGCCTGGACGTGCCCGCAGTCGCGGCACAGCACGACGGACGCGGTTCCCCGCCGATTCAGGACGAGGATCGCCTGGTCGCCGGCGTTCGGGGCGAGCGCCCGCAGGGCGGCGACGAGCGCGCGGGACAGCAGGCCCCGCTGGCCGGCGGCCAGCTCCTCGCGCAGGTCCACGACCTCGACGGTCGGGGCCTGCCCAACGGGCCGAACGTCGAGCACGATCCGGTCGTAGGCCCCCGACGCTGCCCGCCCGACACTGTCGACCGCCGGGGTCGCCGACCCGAGCACGACCGCGGCGCTCGCGAAACCGGCGAGCTGCAGGGCGCAGTCGCGGGCCTGGAGACGCGGCGTCCGATCGCTCTTGTAGGCGGCGTCGTGCTCCTCGTCGACGATCACCAGGCCGACATCGGCGAGCGGCGCGACGACGGCGAGCCGGGTTCCGACCACGATGTCGACCTCGCCCGACCGGACCCGCCGCCACTCGTCGGCTCGCTCGCCGTCGCCCAGGCCGGAATGAAGGAGCGCGATTCGGGCATCGAGGTCGGCCCTGAGCCGGTCCACCAGGGGCAGGGCCAGCGCGATCTCAGGAACCAGGACGAGCGCCGGCCGGCCCGCCTCGAGGGCGGCCGTGATCGCCTCGACGTAGATGGCCGTCTTGCCGGCGCCCGTCACGCCGTCGAGCAGCAGCGGGCGGGAATCCCGGGCGACGATCGCGGCCCGGATCCGGGCGACCGCCTCCGCCTGCGCGGGGAGCAGCGTGCTCGAGGCCGGCCGACCGCCACGTCGTCCGACCGGCCGGGCGGCGAGTGGACGGCGGGGTCGCTCGCGGACCTCGGCCTCGACCAGCTCGCGGCGAACCAGGCCGGCCAGGGCCGCCTGCCCATGGCGGCCGGCCAGTTCCGCCGCCAGGGCTTCCCCGGTCGGGGCCTCGACCAGCTCGGCGAGCACGGCGACCTGGTGAGGGCCGAGACGGCGCCCATCCGGTCGCCCACCGCCGGCCACCGCCGCGGCGGCGTCTCGCCCCTCCGGGCGGAGGCGGATCCACCGCTCGTAGCGCGGACCGGCGCTCGCGCCCACCAGCGTCCACTCGAGGGAGACGGTCCCGCGATCCGCGAGCGACCGGAGGCGGCGGAGCAGGCCGGCGCGCCCGTCCGGCCCGGCCAACTCGCGGACGGCGCGCGGACCGCGCTCCAGCTGCTCGAGGAGGTCGAGATCCGCGCCGTCGTCGGCCGCCTCGCCCGTCGCGGCGCCCGGCGCGCCTCGGGCCGGGGCGAGCTCAGCGACGAACTCCAGCCGTTCGAGGAGGCCCGGCGGCAGCATCGCCCGCAGGACGAGCGCCGGAGGGGCCAGGTAGTGCGCGGCGATCCAGCTCCCGAGCTCGAGGCCGAGGGCCGGAAGCAGCGGCCCGTCGGCCCGAACGCGCGCGACGATCGGTCGAGGCGCTGCCGCCGGTGGTCCGCTCGCCTCCGCAACGACGATCCCGAGCGCCTGTCGTCGCCCGAACTCGACGAGCACCGCCTCACCCAGACGCAGGTCGGTGAGCTCGTCGGGCACCGCGTAGGTGTACGTCCGGGCCTGGCCGCCCGCGGCGTCCACGGCGACCTCGACGAGCCGACGCGACGCCGCCCCAGGCGACGGGATCCCGCCCGGCTCGTCCAGTCCGAGCGTCACGTGATGGGCGTCACAGGATGACGCGGCGGGACGGGTGATGGCGATGCTCGTCCGCGATGATCTCGTCGATCCGGGCGGCCGTCCGCTCGACCTGGCCGGTCTCGTTGGTCACCACGTAGTCGTAATCCTCCTGGCGGGCCAGCTCGATCGCGGCGTTGCGCTGGCGCAGCTCGAGCTCGTCGGCCGTCTCGGTGGCCCGCGTGCGCAGGCGCCCGAAGAGCGCCTCGAGCGATGGAGGCACCACGAAGACAAGGAGCGCATCGGGGACGCGCTCCTTGACCTGCTGGGCGCCCTGCACGTCGATCTTGAGGATGACGTCGTGCCCCGCCGCGAGTGCCTTGCGGACCTGTGTCCGCGGGGTGCCGTACCAGTTGCCGTGCACCTCGTTGGCCTCGAGGAGGCCGCCGCCGTCGCGCAGCGCGAGGAAGTCCCGGGGCGTCATGAACTGGTAGTTGACCCCGTCGACTTCGCCCGGGCGCCGGGCGCGGGTCGTGCAGGTGACGACGAAGTGGTAGTCCTGGTCACGCGGCCGTTCGCGGAGTGCCTGGATGATGGTGTCCTTGCCGACGCCGCTGGGTCCGGAAATGATGACCAGCATGGCCCCTTCGGCCGCCTGGTTCCTCGCGCCGGACGTCGCAGCTCGGCTCAACGGACGGGCTCGCGCAATGGATCGAGGACCCGCTCGAGCTCCGCCGGCAGGGGGGCGGTCGCGCGGATGAGGTGCCCGTCGGATGGCGCGCCGAGCTCCAGGCGCCAGGCGTGCAGGAAGAGACGGCCGAGACCGGCGGGTCCCCGTCGCGACGTCCCGGTGCCGTAGACCGGGTCGCCGGCCACCGGATGACCGATCGCGTCGAGGTGGACCCGGATCTGGTGGGTCCGTCCGGTGACGAGGTCGAGCTCCAGCAGGGTCCACCCGGCGAAGCGCTCACGGACCCGGTAGCCGGTGACCGACGGTCGCCCATCGGGGACCACCGCCATGCGCGTCCGGTGCTTCGGGTCGCGCCCGATCGGCGCCTCGATTCGCCCGACCGCCGCACTGACATTGCCCTGCACGAGGGCGAGATACGTCTTCTTGATCCGTCGCGCCTTCAGCTGGGCCATCAGGGAATGCTGGGCGCGGTCGTTCCGGGCGACCATCAGCAGGCCGCTCGTGTCGCGGTCCAGGCGATGCACGATCCCCGGGCGCTGGACGCCGGCGATGCCGCCCCAGGCCGAACCGCCACCGTGCGCCAGGAGCGCGTTGACGAGCGTCCCGTCCGCGTGGCCAGGGGCGGGGTGAACGACCAGTCCCGACGGCTTGTCGATGATCAGGAGGTCGTCGTCCTCGTACACGACGTCCAGTGGGATCTCCGGGGCCGGGATCAGATCGAGGACCGTCGCCTCCGGAACCTCGAGGCGCAACTCCGTCCCCGCGCCTACGATCGCGTTGGCCCGCAGGGCGGCCCCGGCCGTCGTCAGGCGCCCGTCGGAGATCAGCTTCTGGACGTAGCTCCGTGACAGCCCCGTCGCGTCGGCGACGTACCGGTCGACGCGACCGGCGGGCCCGTCGGGGACGCGCAGGAGGCGGACGCCGGCGATCGACGAGGGATCAACCATCGGTCCGGGCATCCACGATCCGGGCAAGGCTCGGGACGATCGCAACCGCGACGAGCAGGACGATGGACGTGCTGATCGCGGCATCCGCGACGTTGAACGTGTAGAAGCGCAGGTTGCCGATGCCGATGTCGACGAAGTCCACGACGTAGCCCAGCCGGAGCCGATCGATCAGGTTGCCGAGCGCCCCGCCGAGCAGCAGGCCCAGCGCGATCGACAGGTAGACGCTTCGACCAGAGCGCGAGTGATAGGCGACGATCAGACCGACGACGCCCAGCGAGACAAGTCCGAAGAGGAGCGCCTGGTCGCGGAAGAGGCCGAACAGGGCGCCCGTGTTCTGGCCGAAGACAAAGCGGACGGCGCTGCCGAACACCTCGGCGACCTGGCCGGGCGCGAAATGCGACACGAGCCAGGCCTTGGCCAGCTGATCCAGCACCACGACGGCGGCGGCCAGGCCGACGAATACCGGCCAATGCGCCCTCCGCCCGGCACCGCGCGTCCCTGCGTCGCCTACCACCGCCACGTCAGCCTACCCGGCGACCGGCTGGCGACGCAATGCGATCGTCACGGATCCGGCATCGAGCTCCACCACCCCCCGATTCAGCGCGTCGGCCGGCGGATCGCCCGCCACGAGCCGCCCGAGCGTCTCGGCCGCGACCGCGTCGAGATGGCGGCCGACCCCGCCCGAGACCGGGCCGACCCACAGGTCGATCCGATCGTCCAGGGCAAGCCCGGCCTCCCTGCGCAGGTCCTGAACGGCTCGCTGCAACTCGCGGGCATCGCCCTCGGCGATGAGCTCGGGCGTCAGCTCGGTGTCGATCACCACGACCAGGCCCTGGTCGTGGGCGACGGCGGTGCCCGGCATCGGGGACGCCTGGATCTCGACCTCGTCCGGCTCGAGCCTGATGCCTACCAGTTCGACCGAGCCATCCGCCTGGAGCTCGAAGCGGCCGTCGCGAGCGGCGGCCATGACCTCGGGGATCCTGGCCCCGAGGCGCTTGCCGACCTTCGGCAGCAGGACCTTGACCCGGCGTTCGACCAGTCCGGACTCATCGCCGATCAGCTCGATGGCCTTGACGTTGACCTCGTCGGCGACCAGTGACAGGAGCGCGTCGCGTTCCACCATCTCGGCGCCCGGCAAGGCCAGCCAGAGCCGGGCGATGGGCTGGCGGGTGCGCAGGCCGGCCTGCGCGCGGAGCGTCCGAACGAGGTCGACGGCGCGCATCACGACGGCCATCGACGCCTCGAGCGACTCGTCCCGGAAGCCCGTGGTCTCCGCCGTGGGCCAGCGGGTCAGATGGACGCTGTCGGGCAGGCCCGGCTCGATCTCGACGATGAGATTCTGGTAGATCGCCTCGGCGACGAACGGTAGCAGCGGTGCGATCGTGCGGGCCAGGAGCACGAGCACGGCGTGGAGGGTGGCGAACGCGGCCTCGCGGTCGTCCGGCTGCGCGCCGGCCCGCATCCGGTCGCGCGAGCGGCGGAGGTACCAGGTCGAGAGGTCCTCGATGAAGGCATCGACCGCGCGCATCGCCTCAAGGGCGTCGAAGTCGCCGAGCTCGCGCCCGGCGGTCTCGGCCAGATCCGCGGCCCGCGACAGGATCCAGCGATCGAGCACCGGCCACCGGCCCGCCCCGTCCATCGCCACCGCGATCCCATCGTGGGGCGTCCACCCGGCCAGGCGGGCGTACGTCACGAAGAAGGCGTACACGTTCCAGAGCAGCAGCAGCCGGCGGCGCGCCTCGTCGGCCGCGTGCCAGCCGAAGCGGATGTTCTCTTCGGGGCGAGCCGTGGTGAACAGCCAGCGCATGACGTCGACGCCCATCCGCTCGGCGGCCTCGTCGAAGTCGATCGCGTTGCCCCAGCTCTTGTGCATCGGCCGGCCGTCTTCGCCAAACACCAGAGCGTAGCCGAAGATCGCCTTGAACGGCGGCTCCCGGCGGAGCACCGTGCCCATCGCCAGCATCGAGTAGAACCAGTTGCGGAACTGGCCCGGGAAGCTCTCGGTGATGAAGTCCGCCGGGTACCACTGCGCCCAGTAGTCCGGGTCCTCCCGAAAATGGAGCGTCGAGAACGGAACGATCCCGGCGTCGAGCCACGGGTTGCCCACGTCGGCGATGCGCGAGACCGGCGCCCCGCAGGACGAGCAGGCGATCGTGACCGCGTCGACGAACGGTCGATGTGGGGTGTGGCCTTCGAGGGTCTCCCAGCCCTCGATCGCCCGAGCCTCGAGCTCCGCGCGACCGCCGACGACGTCGAAGTTGCCGCAGGCCGAGCAGTCGTAGATCGGCAGCGCCAGTCCCCAGTAGCGCTTCTTGCTGATCATCCAGTCGCGCATGTTGATCAGCCAGTCGAGCTCGCGCTCGTAGCCGAAGCCCGGGATCCAGCGGATCTGGTCCACGACCTCCATGATCTGGTAGCGCAGGCTGCCGTCGATCTCAGCCCTGGTCAGCTCGGATCGCGGCCGGTCGTAGACCGGGCCCATGGAGATGAACCACTCGTCGACCAGGCGGAACACGAGTGGCGTGCTGCATCGCCAGCAATGCGGATAGCGGTGCCGGTACGGCTCGACCCTGTAGAACCGGCCCTCGCGCTTGAGGTGCTCGACGATCGGTTCGGCGAGGTCGCGGACGTCCCGCCCGGTCAATGCTCCGAACCCGTCCACGACGATCCCGCTCTCGTCCAGCGGCGCGATGACCGGCAGGCCGAGCTGCCGACCCAGCTGAAAGTCCTCCGCGCCACAGCCGGGTGCGACGTGGACGATCCCGGTTCCCTCGTCCTCGCCGACCTCGTCCCACGCGACGACCTCGTGTCGATAGGCCAGGCCGTCGCGTGCGCCCGCTGCGAACGCCGAACGGACCGCCGGCAGGTCGTCGTACGGGCCGTGGTAGTGCCAGCCGACGAGCTCTGCCCCCTGACGTTCTTCGAGGACTTCGAACGGACCCTCGAGCGCGGTCTTCATCGTCCCCTTGGCCAGCCAGAGGATCCGGTTCCCCTGGCGGACCCGGACGTAGGTCAGCCCCACGCCGACGGCCGTTGCGACGTTCGAGGTGAGCGTCCAGGGCGTCGTCGTCCAGACCAGGAGCGCCTCGCCCGGCCGCTCGACCAGCGGGAACAGGACCGTCAGGCCCGGATCCTCGCGGTCGGCGTAGCCCTCGTTCATCTCCATCTCGGAGAGGCCGGTGCCGCACCGGGCGCACCACGGCATGGTGTCGTGGCCCTTGTAGATCCAGCCGCGCCGGTGGCATTCGGCGAGGAAGCCCCAGATCAGGTCGTTGTTCTCGTTGCTGAAGGTGAAGTAGCTGCCGCCGACGTCGGGCATCCCGAGCCGGCCGACGAGCATCTCCGCACTGTCGTGAACGGGGCCGCCGGCGCCGTGGATCGTCGCCGGCAGCGACGGGTCGTCCGCCAGCAGGTCGCGCAGCCGGCGGAGCTCCTCGGGATCGTTCCAGTCCATCCACATGCCCAGCCGGATCGACTGCTCGGTCTGGCGGGCCGCGTAGGTCAGGACGCGCTGCTTGCACAGGGAGACGAACTCGGCGATGCCGTACGCCTCGATGTCGCGTTTGCTGGTGAAGCCCAGGTCGCGCTCGACGTTGACCTCGACCCACAGACCCTGGCAGTCGAACCCGTTCTGCCAGCGCTGCGCCTCGCCGAGCATGGCGTGGTAGCGCTGGAAGACGTCCTTGTACGTGCGACCCCAGGCGTGGTGCACGCCCATCGGGTTGTTGGCCGTGATCGGGCCATCCAGGAAGCTCCAGCGGGGACCGTCCGCGTTCTGCGCGCGCAGGCGAGCGAAGGTCCCTCGGTCGCGCCACATGGCCAGGATGTCGTGCTCCTGGGCGACCAGATCTGGCTTCGCGCTGACGGGCTGGAACATTCGACCTCGAGATGGAACGGGTGCGGTCGTGCCGCCTGCACCCCGGGCGCGGGCGTCTGGAATCGGCGGCCCGAGTATCCTACCCGCGATGCACGACCCGCAGGACGCGCGACCGCGCGCACGGTCGCCGTTCGCGGCGGCGTTCCTCTCCCTCCTCTTCCCCGGACTTGGCCACTTCTACGCCGGCGCGGCCAATCGTGCCCTGGCGTTCGCCGCGGCTCCGATCCTGCTCGTCGCGCTCCTCGCCGGGATCGTCCTTCGGCTCGATCGGATCGAGCTGCTGGGGCTCGTCCTCAACCCGTTCCTGCTGAGCTCCGTCTTCGCGGCCAACCTCGTCGCCCTGCTCTACCGGCTGGTGGCCATCGTCGACGCCTACCGGGTGGCCGAGTTCATGAACGCCCTGACGGCGTCCGGCCACGGCCGGCTCGGGCCGGCCCGCATCCCGCGTCAGCCGCTATCGGTGGCCGGGCTGCTCGCCGTCCTGCTGGTCATGGGCGGCAGCCACGTCGTGGTCGCGCGCTACGACATGCTGGCGCTCGACCTGCTCAACAGCGGCTGCATCTTCGTCGGCGGCCAGACCACCGCGATCTGTGACGTCGATACGAGCTCGACGCCGGCGCCCGGCGACTCGGGCGCCTCGGCGGAGCCCGAGCCGAGCGCCGTCGGAACAGCGGTCCCCAACGTCTCGATTCCCCCGTGGGACGGCAAGGAACGGCTCAATGTCCTGCTGATCGGGACCGACCAGCGACCCAACGAGGGGACCTACAACACGGACACGCTGATCGTGGTCTCGATCGATCCGGGGACCAGGCAGGTCGCGATGTTCAGCCTGCCGCGCGACACGGTCGACGTGCCGACGCCGCCGGGACCGGCTCGACAGGCCTTCGGGCCCCTCTACGCCAAGAAGATCAACGCCTGGTTCACCTCGGTGCGCAATCGGGCGGACCTCTTCCCCGGCAGCGACGTGACCCGTGGCTACAACGGCCTCAAGGCGATCATGGGGAACCTCTACGGACTCGACATCAAGTACTTCGTCGAGGTCAACTTCGACGGCTTCAAGCAGGTCGTGGACGCGCTCGGCGGCGTCACCATCAACGTCCAGATCCCGGTCGTGGACGATCGCTATCCGGGCGACAGCGGAAGCCTCGAGCGGATCTACATCCCGAGCGGAATCCAGCACATGAACGGTGCCCAGGCCTTGCAGTACGCCCGGTCGCGCCACACGTCGTCCGACTTCGACCGGGGCCAGCGCCAGCAGCGGGTCCTGCTCTCGCTCAAGGAACAGGCCGACCCGCGGGCCCTGATCCCCCGCCTTCCGGAGCTGGTGACCGCGCTCAAGAAGGCGATCCGGACGGACGTCCCGGTCAGTCAGCTCGCCGAGCTCCTCGGTCTGGCGGCCCAGGTAGACACCAAGGACATCCGCTCGTACGTCTTCGCCCCGCCGCTCTACGGGCAGGAGATCCTGGACAGCCCGCGCGGCTACATCATCGAACCCGCCCTCGACAAGATCCGGACGGCGGTCGCCACCGCGTTCACCGCGAATCCAGCCGACGAGGCACTGCGCGAGAAGCTGGCCGAGGAGGCCGCGGGCGTCTGGGTCCTCAACAGCACGGGAACGACCGATCGAGCGGCACGACTGGCGGGTTATCTCGAGTACTGGGGCCTGGCCGCCTCGGCGCCGCGCCAGACACCTTCCGGCGGCGTCCGCCCCGACACGACCATCGTGGTCTACAACGGGGCCGAGACCCGGCTGGCCGGCACGATCGCGTATCTCGAGCAGACGTTCGCGGTCACCGCCACGACGAAGGTCGACACGGCCATCCGGGCCGACGTCGTCGTCACGATCGGCCGGGCGACCCCGGACCTGCAGGCGCCGGTCGCGCCGTAACCCCGGGGTCCGCGCCGGCAACCCGGGAACTACAACTGGTCGATCGGGGTCAGCCAGTGGCTGTACTCGGGCAGCCGGCCGCGAACGGCGTCGAAGTAGCGGTCGCGCACGAGGCGGCTGATGGGACCCACCGCGCCGGAGCCGACCGGGCGGTGGTCCACTTCGATGACCGGCGAGACCTGGACGCCGGTCCCGCACAGGAAGACCTCGTCCGCGACGTACAGCTCGGAGCGATCGATCGAGCGGGTCTCGACCGGGATGCCCTCGTTGGCGAGCAGCTCCATCAACGCCTTGCGAGTGACGCCCTCGAGCAGGTCGTCGCTGACCGGCGGCGTCAGTGCGACGCCATCGCGCACCACGAAGAGGTTCGCCGCGGATGCTTCGTTGACGTGACCGCCGGCGGTCAGGACGATCGCCTCGTCGAACCCGTTGAGCTCGGCCTCGGACTTCTGGAAGGCCATGTTGACGTAGCCACCCACGATCTTGCCCCGCGCCGGCAGCGCCTCATCGGCGTTTCGCCGCCAGGATGAGGTCATGACGCGAACGCCGGCGTCCGTCTCGATGTAGTTCCCGAACGGGACGGCGATGATGTACAGCTGGTTGTCGAGGTCGTGGAGGCGAACCCCGATCGCGCGGGTCGACTTGTAGAACGACGGCCGGATGTAGGCGTCCTGCTCGAAGCCGTTGCGGCGGATCGTCTCGACGATCAGCCGCGTGAGCTCGTCGACCGAGGGCACGTCCTTCATCAGCAGGATCCGACAGGACTGGCGGATCCGCTCGACGTGCTCACGAACCTTAACCGCGTACAGGCGTCGCTGGTCCGGGTTCCAGTAGGCCCGGATCCCCTCGAACGTGGCGGTCCCGTACATGAACGCGTGGGTCATGATGCTGACCTTCGCGTCGCGCATCGGGACCCAGGCGCCCTCGAAATAGCAGATCAGGTCTTCGAGCGACGTCGAGCTCGGGGCATGGTGCGGGGTCGCCGCCGGCTTCTCGGCAGCCTTCTCGGTGAGCATGCAACTGGCTCCTGCGACGGGTTCCCGCGAGTATATCAGCGGGTCAGGCAGGATCGACCCGACGGCGGACTGCCCGCGGGCCTCAGCCGACGAGGCCGCCGATGACCCCGATCACGAGCGCGAGGTAGACCAGGTAGAGGAGCCCGCCGACGAGCAGCCCACGACCGCGCAGGGCACCTCGGCGAGCCATCGGGATGAACACCAGGCCGGATGACAGGAAGGCGATCCCGGCCGACGCGAACGCCACGTACGAACCGGGCGCCGCGACCCAGGCGTGCGGGGCGAACACCAGCGCGATGACGGTGGGGATCGTGGACTGGAACACCATCGCGCCGGTGATGTTGCCCATCGCCAGCGTGTCCTTGCCGAGACGCACCCAGATCACCGAGTTGAACTTCTCGGGGAGCTCCGTGGCGATCGGTGCAACGAGCAGCGCCAGGAGCCTTCCATCGACGTGCATGTCGGCGGCGATCTGCTCGACCGAATCCACGAAGAACGCGGCGCCGGCGATGATCAGGGCCAGCGCCACCAGGACCTGCAGGCTGACCACCCGCAGGCGCGGCACGGCAGGATCGGCCAGGCGCGCGTTCCGATCGAGCCGGTGGAGCCGGAGCGGCAAGAGGTCTGCCGCATCGGTGTCGGGGTCGGCCTCGAAATGGCCCTTGACATACCAGGCGTAGATCCCGATCAGGACGACAGCTACGATCAGCTTGAGCCAGGCCGGGTCGACCGGCAGAAACGCGGCTCCGATCGCGATCGCGTAGGCGATGGCGAAGTAGCGCATGTCGTGGGCCAGGACTCCGGTGTCGACGCGCATGGCGTCGCCGGTCGTCCGGCCTCGCGCGGCGACCAGAACGGCCACCCCGGTCACGAACATCGCCAGGGTCGCGAGCATGAACGGGGCGCCCAGGATCGCTCCGACCCCGACCTCGCTCGACGATGCTCCGGTCGACACGAGGATCGCGATCAGCGGGATCATCGTCTCGGGCAGGGCGGTGCCGACGGCCGCCAGGACGGACCCCACCGCGCCCTCGGCCAGGCCGAGCTTGTGCCCGAACCATTCGATGCCATTGGTGAACAGCTCGGCGCCCGCCAGGATCACGATGAAGGCCAGGACGAGGGTCAACAGCTCCATCGTCAGACAGTCGATACGAGGGCGCTGCCGATCGCAACCGCGATCACCAGCAGGATTCCGGTCGAGACGCCGACCATCAGCCAATCCTCGTCCCGGGCGTACGCGAACAGGGCTACGGTGACTCGGGCAATGGGTGCCGCGATGACCGCGAGGAGCCCGAGCCAGATGAACCCGGACGGTCCCAGTGCGAGCAGCTCCGACGGCAGCCTGCCGAGGTCCAGCGCCGGACCGCCGGACAACGGCGAGATGCCTCGCGCGATGAGCAGGCCAACCCCGATGAGCATCAGGACGACCGAGACACAGGTGATGCCGATCAGCAGCCTGCCGATCGCGCGCTCGGCACGGAGGACTCCCGCCGGACGTCCGCCGATCATCCGACCGCTCGAAGGAACATCTGGACGGCGGTGTACGCGAGGACGACGACGAAGAGGAGGCGCAGCCAGTGCAGGTCGACACGGTGCCCGAGGCGCGAGCCCGCGGTGGCGCCGACGAAGACGCCGATCGCCGTCGGGCCGGCGACGTACGGATCGATCCCGCCGTGGATCAGGTAGATGACGGCGCTGGCCGCGGCCGTGATCCCGATCATCAGGTTGCTCGTGGCCGTGGCGACCCGCAGCGGGACGCCCATCGCCAGGTGCATCAGCGGGACCTTGATGATGCCGCCACCGATCCCGAGCAGCGCCGAGGCGATCCCCGCGCCGATCGCACCGACGACGCCGCGGCCCAGGTTCCGGACCTCGTAGCCGTCGCCTCCGAGGCGATCCAGGATCGTGGGTCGTGACGGCTCGTCCGTCTCGGGGTCGGGGCCACCGACGGGCGTGTCCACGGTCAGCGCCGCGTCACGCGAGCGGGCCTGGAGCATCGTGATCGCGACGTACGCCAGCAGCACGGCGAACAGCAGCGACAGAAGCCGCTCGTCGAGGAGAAAGGCGACCGAGCCGCCGACCAACGCCCCGACCGCGGTGAAGAGCTCGAGGGTCATGCCCAGCCGCAGGTTCGCGACGTGTCGCTCGAGGTAGACCCCGGCGGCCGCGCTGCTGGTCATGATGACCGAGACCAGCGAGACGCCGACTGCCTCGCGCAGGGGCAGACCGAACCCGAGCGTCAACAGCGGGACGATCAGGATGCCGCCGCCCAGGCCGAGCAGCGACCCGAAGACGCCGGCCGCCGCGCCGCCGGCGATCATCCATAGCCCGACGATCACCTCGAGGCCGCGCGAACCGGGGCCGACGCGAGACTTCGACCCGACATGGCCGATCGGCTAGGGGCGGAGGTGCTGGGGCGCGTACGGGAGCAGGGCAACGTGGCGGGCGCGCTTGAGCGCGACCGCCAGCTCCCGCTGGTGACCGGCGCAGGTGCCGGTCTTGCGGCGCGGCTCGATCTTCGCCCTCTCGGACAGGTAACGGCGGAGCCGGTTGACCTCCTTGTAGTCGATCTGGACCGTCTTGTCGGCGCAGAACGCGCAGACCTTGCGACGGCGCCGATCGCGATAGAAGTCGTCCCGCTTCTTGGCTCGAATGGGAGGTGGCATGTCTGAACTCCTGATCAGAACGGAAGGTCGTCGATGTCGGCGTCATCGGCCGGCGGGCGTGAACCGCCGCCCGCGGAGCCGCCGGCGCTCGGGGCCGCTGGTGTTCCGGCTCCGGGGGCGCCGCTGAATGCCGCGTCGTCCTCGCGCGGACGGCGCTCCAGGCCGATCACGTTGTCCGCCGTGATGTCCAGCGACGTTCGTTTCTGACCGTCGTTCCCCTCGAACTCGCGAGTGCGGAAGCGGCCCTCGACGAAGACCCGGTTGCCCTTGCGGAGCTGCTCGGCGGCCCGTTCGGCGCGGTCCCCGAAGACGCTGACCCGGAACCAGTCCGTTTCCTCCGTCCACTCCCCCGTCTGCTGGTTCTTGGTGCTCTGATTGACCGCGACCGTGAACTGGGTCACGGGCTTGCCGGTCGGGGTATAGCGCATCTCGGGGTCGCGGCCGAGATTGCCGATGATCATGACCTTGCAGAACGCCATCCGGGTGGTCCTCCCTCAGTCGATCGCGGCCGGAGCCGCATCGCTCTCGGATTCGTCGATGAACTCGGGACGTTCGTCCTCGTCATCCTCGTCGAGCTCGGGGGGCAGGACCGCGTCGTCGAGCGCCTCGCCCTCTTCACCTTCCCGGCGGGAGGCCTTGATCGGTCGCTCGACCCTGGTCACGAGGTGGCGCAGCACCTCTTCGGTGATCAGCAGCGTGTGCTCGAGCTCGGAGATCGCCTCGGGCGGCGCGTCGAAGAGAATGATCTGGTACGAGCCCTCACGATGGCGATCGATCGGGTAGGCCAGGCGCCGACGCCCCCACGGGGCGACCTTCAGGATCTGGCCGCCGGACGTCACGATCTGGCGGGTGGTTCGGTCGACCAGGGCCTGGCTCTTGTCGTCCGCCACGTCGGGGCGGATCACGAGCATGAGTTCGTAGCGGCGCATGCGCGCATCGCTCCTTCCTGTGGGGATGCCCCGCTGACGGACGACCGGCACGGAGCGGAAAGGATCAGGCGCGGAGTCTAGCACGAGCCGCTGGAAGCTTCGTCCCGACGGCACGCCGTTGTATCCTCAGGGGCGATCCCGACCGAGCGGATCGACCCCGGCCCCATCTTCCGTGGAGGCGTCGTGCCCGCCAGTACCATCCTGCTCCTCGAGTCCGATCTCGCCGCCGGCGCCTCGATCGAGGCCATCCTGGGCGGGACGGGGTACACCGTCACCCAGACAGCAAACCACGACGAGGCGCTTCGTCTCGCCGCCGAGCACCAGCTCGTGATCGTGGACGTCGTCGAGGGGATCAGGACCGCGATCGACATCTGTGCCGAGATGCGGGCAACTCCGTCGATGGCCAACGTGCCCGTCATGTGCATCAGCGCCAGTGACGACGTCGAAGAGCGGATCCGCTTCCTCGAAGCGGGTGCCGATGACGTCATGGCCCGTCCATTCGATGCACGCGAGCTCGAGGCCCGGGTGGAGGCCCTCCTGCTCCGGTTCCAGCGCTCGAGGCATGCGTCGCCCGTCCTCTCGGGCGATGGCGTGGTGATGGGCAAGGCCCGCCGCGCGGTCGCCGTCTACAGCCCCAAGGGCGGGGTCGGGACCACGACGATCGCGACGAACGTCGCCATGGTCGCCGCCGCAAAGCGACCGGACCAGGTCGTGCTGCTCGATCTCGCGCTCCAGTTCGGCGGCGTCGCGACGCACCTCAACCTTCGTCCCAGGCAGAACCTCGCCGATCTCGTCCGCGACGAGACGTCGATGCGCGAGGCGGAGCTGATCCGCTCCTACGCCACGCGCCACGAGCGTGGCCTCCACGTCGTGGCCGCCCCGGCCACACCCGAGGCGGCGGAGACGATCACGGCGGCCCACGTGGATCGGATCCTGGCGACCCTGCTCGAGGCCTACGAGCTGGTCGTGGTGGACGCGGGTTCGACGCTCGATGAACGGGTCCTGACCGTCTTCGAGACGGTCGAGACGGTCATCCTCCCGGTCTACGCGGAGATCGCCGCGCTCAATTCCATGCACACCCTGCTCGAATACCTGAGCGAGACCGGGGCGATCGCCACGAAGACGATGTTCGTGCTCAACAACATGTTTGCCCGCGAGATCCTCAAGCTGCGCGACGTCGAGAACGCGATTGGATCGAAGATCGCCTTCGAGCTGCCGTACGACCCGTTCCTCTACCTCAAGGCCGTCAACGAAGGCATCCCGGTCGTGATCGGCGCGCCTCGCTCGGCACCAGCCGAGCAGTTCGTTCGAATCAGTGACGGCGCCTTCGACCAGGACACCGTGGTTGCGGCGCCGCCCCAGGAGGACCGGCGCTCCGGGGGTCTGTTCCGGCGTCGCCGCTGACCGGGTCGGCAGCCTCGACCCGAGCGAAGTGCCGGAGCAGGGATTCGAACCCTGACGCCCTTGCGGGCTGCGGAGTTTAAGTTGACCCGGTAGCGTGCGCCGAAGGGTGCCGGACAGGGATCCGTGAGGGGGACGGGCCGGTCAGCGAGGGTGGTGGTCGCCGAGATCCGCCCGACCTGCTGCAAGGAAGTGCTGCACGGTCAGCCGTCGCGGGTGGCCTCCGCCGACGGCTCGGTGTCATCACCGGCCCGCCAGGCGTCGGGGACGGCGAGCCGGGCCTCGGCCAGGCCGTGCATGACGACCACGCAGCCCGCCTCGATCGACAGCGTCGGACCGCTCGACACGACGATCGTCTCGGGCGAGAGCGGGACGATCGCGGTCACGGTCCAGCCGCCAAGGTCGCGACGGTACTCGAGACGGGCGCCGTTGGAGCGGTGGGCGATCCACGACTCGAGCTCGGCGCGACGGGCGAAGCGGGAGCCGGCCAGGTCGTCAGGCATCAATCGTCGCTCGCCGGGTGGGGTTTGCCCCAGACGCGGCCGAGGCGCAGGGCTCGAGCCCGCTCGATCGCCGCGGTGGCGGTCTCGTCGTCGGGGCCGAGGATTGCGCCGACGAGGTCCGGACCGTCGCCGAGGGCGCGGAGGTGGCCGCGCAGGGCTTCGATGTCGAGCGGCTCGAGGTCGTCGAGCATCGCCACGATCGGCCGGCCGTGGGTCAGGTAGAGCACCTGGTCGGTGGGGTTGAGGCCATCGCCGCGATCGAGGGCGGCTCGGATGACCTCGACGACGATGTCGAGATCGGTGTCGTCGAGGTCGGCGTCGTCCATGCCTCAGTCGCGGCCGAGGAAGCGGTCGAGCCGTCCCTGGTGGTCGATGTCCTGGATGGTCCCGCCGACGGTGTCGAGGATCTCCCGGACCCTGGCCCCGCTCCGCTCCAGGAAGGCGGTCATCCAGGCCGCGTGGATCGCCTCCTCGTCGGCGCTGAGGACTCGTCGGCCCCGGTACGCGTCGACGACCGGCTCGGCGTGGGCTCGGAAGTCGACGACCTCCGGGTCGGTCTGCCCGGCCGTCGCAGCCAGGGCCCCTTCGAGCTTGACGATGAACTCCTCGACGGTCTCCACGGTGCCGTCCATGGTAGCGAGCCGCGACGCCTCGCGGCGCTGCCGTCGCGCCCCGCCGCGGTGGCGGGACCTATCCGTCGGCGGCCGCGGCGAAAGACGCGTCGGCCGAGGTCCTGGACGACGCGAAGCGCCCGCCGGCCAGGCGGATGCCTGACTGCTCCGGCAGGGCGCGGCGCTCGGCCCGGAAGGCGGCGACCAGGGCGCACACCTGGACGGCCTGGTCGGGCTCGAGACCGTCCAGGCGGACGATCGCCGGGAGTCGCTCGGCGGCCCGCTCGGCGGTGCCCAGGCGACCGACCGGCCGGACGCGGTGCGGGCGGCGGTGACGGCCGGCGTGGTTGACGACGCCCGAGGCGCGGACCCGAGCGACGGCGACCATGGCGACCTCGATGCACGGGCGGCAGACACGGACAGGCGTCGAGCTCGAGCGTCTGACCCCTGTGGCGTCGGTGTAGCTGCGGCTCAAGGAGCAGCTGTACAGCCGGATCCCGTCGCTCTCGTCGGCGCCGCAGCGCAGGCACCAGGGCGGGCTGACGGTCGGGTAGGGCATCGACGGCCAGTGTAGGACGGCCTGTGAGCGTCGATCGGCGCGGGCGCGTGTTGTGGGAGGCCGGCCAGGTCGGGCGGCCGTGGAGCCCGGTTAGACCCGGGTGGGCGGCCTCGTGGAGCCGTGGCGCGGCGATCGCCTGGATGGGCTGCCGATGCTGGATCCCGAGGCGACGCGTCGCGCGGGCCCGGTGGGTCGAGCTCGAGGCGACGGATCCGAGGGGTGAACCCCGGCCAGCGGGAGGATCGACCGCCGGCCGGGGTCCCTGAATGGCTCAGGCCGACGCGGCCTCCGCTCCGACGTCGTCCAGGTCGGCGGCGGGCTCGTCGACGGCCAGGGCGGCGGTCACGAGCCGCTCGACCGCGGATCCCTTCGGCGCCCAAGCCCAGGAGCGCGCGAAGCCGACCGACTCGCCGCGCAGTCGGAGCTTGGCGGCCGGCCCGACGATGCCGGCATTGGGCGAGACGAGATCCTCGATCGGGAACACCGCGGCGTCGGCGCGGCGGGCGCGGTCGCTCGACCCGAGCGCGGCCAGGTCGAGATAGAGCGCGAGCCCGCCCTGACGGCAGAGGTCGGCGATGGCTCCGGCCGCGGCCAGCCGGCGGTAGGCGCCCTGGCGGCCACTGTCGAGCTCGGCGACGGCCGCCGGGTCGTCCCAGCGCAGCCCGGCGATCGCCACCGCGTCCGGCCTGGCCCCCTCGACGGTGGTCGCCAGGAGCTCGACGAGCTGCTCGCCGATCGCGACTGCATGGCGGGCGAACAGGAAGCGGATCGACCGATCGACGATGGTCCGCGCGCCGGCCAGGAGGTCGGCGTCCTCGACGAGCGCCGCCAGCTTGAGGCGGGCGGCGCGGAGCGGTTCGCCCGGGTCGGGTCGCGGCCCGCTCGTGGCAAGGCCCTCGATGATCGAGGCGCGGAGCCTCTCGCCGGCCGGGACGCGGTGCTCCCCAGCGGAGCTCGCGCCGACGCCGCCGATCTCGCCCTCGAACGCCGTGGCCTCGGCGCGTGCGGTGGTCGCGGCCTCGAGCAGGGCGACCGCGCG
Organism: Candidatus Limnocylindria bacterium; assembly: GCA_041484785.1. Classification (GTDB taxonomy): domain Bacteria; phylum Chloroflexota; class Limnocylindria; order Limnocylindrales; family CSP1-4; genus SPCO01. Next base: position 8,678 of record JBGPIH010000006.1, on the reverse strand, counting down.
CGCCGTGGCGGCCACGATCTCGCTCGGCAGGGCGAGCCGGCCGCCGTTGTGGAGCTCGATGAGCGGTGCGAACTTGCCGGCGCTGCCGTCCCAGCCGCCGACGACTTCAATCTTCATGGCGGTCATCGTGTTCCTCCTCGACGGGTCATTTCGGCCTGGATTTCGGCCCACCGATCCGGATCGCCGGCGAGCTCGGGGTGCGCCTTGAGCGTGCCCTCGAGGTCGGCGAGCTCGCTGCGCGAGAGCGGCGTGCCGGGCTGGCGAACGCGGCCCCCGGACAGAGCGGCAGTGACGCCGGCCCAATCCTGAGCGACGCGGCGGCGCTGCTCGGCTCGTGGCAGCGCACGGAGCTCCTCGATCGAGCCGGCGGCGGGCTCGCCGGCGCCGGAGCTGGCGGAGGCCGCCAGGCGGGCGGCCCGGCGCTGCTGGTCCCGCCGGAACTCGAGATCCCACTCGATCTCGATCGCGCTCATGCCGTCGGCCTCACGGCCCTGGCGCCACTCCTGGACCTGGCCATCGTCGAAGTAATCCATCCCATCAACCTCCTGACTGTCCGGTCACGACTGTGACGGCCGCTGAGCGCGACCGGCGAGCTCGGCGGTCGTTGGTGTTGCCCCATCCATGGCGCAGGCCACGTCGGCGGCGGCTGGCCTGCTGGCGGCAACGTGAGCTGCAGTACCGCCGGTCGGATCGGCTGACCAGGACGTAGTCGCCTGGCGGGAGCTCGTCCGCCCGTGTGACGAGGCCGACTCCGCAGACCAGGCAGGAGGTCGTCATCGAGCGAAGCCCCGGCCGGTGAGGGCAGGCGGGTCGACCGCGCCACCCTCACCGGATCCCGGGGTCACCCTGGAGGGCTCGGCGCCAGGCCCCGTCGACGAACCCGACGCCTTGTGTGGTGCGGCCAGGGCTTCGAGCCTGGCGATCTCGCCTCGGATCCAGACCGTGTCGGCGCCGAAGGCCTCGCCCTGGACGAGCGCCCGGCGGAGGCGAGGCAGGCGCCGGCGCCGGATCCGTTTGAGCCGGTTCCGGCACGGCCGCGAACAGGTGGCCGCCGGCGGGCAGGCCCGGCGCGGCTCCTCGAAGGCCGTCGAGCACATCCGACAGCGGACGGTCCGCGTCGGGCCCGCCTCCTCGGCGTGGCGCCGGCGCTGATCGAGCCGGCGGGTCGGGCAGGTGCGCGAGCACCAGGTCGCATCGCGCCGCTGACCGGCCAGCGATCGCCCGCACCGGCACCGTCGCGAGCCGTCGGAGGCGGCCGCAGGCGACGCGTCGGGACCAGCTGGGGCCGACGGATGGGGCTCTCGACCGCGTAGGACGGCCTGTGAGCGATCGGGCGACTGGCGCGGAAGTGGTGCACATCGGCGCCAGCCGTCGGCCGAGGTCCTGGGCGACGCCTGGCGGCCGCTGGAGCTTGACGGCGTAGGACGGCCTGAGACGGCCGGAGAGCCCGGGGCGACCAGGGTGGGCGCCGGCGCGGTGGGCGGGCCAGGAGGGGCATCCAGGGCGCCAGGGTTGCCGTTGGTCCGGGGACCAGGGGTGGTCGGAGTTTCGGGCGCGCGTGCGGGTCCACAGGCCGCGGCCTGGGAGGTTGATCGGGCCACCCCTCCCCCGGGTGGCCCTGGTGCGTTGGTCCACCGGATTTCGAGCGCGGTCCCGGCCGTCGCTGCGTGAGCACCGCTCCGACGTCGGGCCGTGGTGGCCGTTGTAGCGCGTCCTGGGCGATCGTGGAGGGCCGCCTCGAGCTCGGCACGACGGGTCATGCCCGCCTCGCCATCGCCTTCGCGTTCGCCAGGATCCGAGCGATCGCTCGGTCCTGGTCGGACGGTGCGCCTCCCGCCGAGATCGTGGAGCCGGTCCGGGATGGCGTGGGATCCGCCTGGCTGATCGACCAGCGATCGCGCCCGCCGAGGCCATCGAGGCAGCCTCGCCCGAGGCCGGGCCGGCAATAGAGGCGAGGCGCCGCCTGGCCGGTTCGATCCGTGGCGCGGAGCAGCTCCCGCAGCGGGCGGCTCGTGCCGCACGACGCGCAGCGGCCTCGCTCGACGGTCGTCATGGCCGGGATCCCCGGGCGGAGGCGGAGGCGTCGATCGGCGCCGGCGCGGACGGCTGGCAGACGTCACAGATCCAGCCGGTGCCGTCGATCCAGCGGTGGGCGGAGCGATGCTCGCTGTACGACCGACAGGCGATCCGGGCGGGATCCGGATCGAGCCGGTGCCAGGCCTCGGCGAAGGCCGGATCGTCGGCGGCGACGCGCTGGGCGCCGAGCTCGTCCCGGTGATCGAGATCCGGATCTCGAACGCGGCCAGGCATCGCGGCTGCCGGTTGGTTGACCTGGTCCATGACGGGGTTGCCAGGATGCCGGCCTGGCGAGGGTGCCGCGGGGGCAGCCGTCGATCGGAGCTCGGCGCGACGTCCAGCGGGTGCTGGAGCATGGCGCTGGACCGGGGCGCTGGGCCAGCCGGCGAAGAGCTCGGGCTCCCGGCTCATGATGCGACCTCGACGCTGACGCGCTCGCCATCGAGGAACGGACCGTCCCTGACCTCCGTGTCGTTGTCGGCCGCGGGAGGATCGACCGCGTTGGGACCGGATGGCCGCGTTGAGAGTCGGGCGAGGATCGAGCCGAGGGCCTCGGCGCCGCCGCGTTTCTCATCCTGGCGACGCTGTCGGGGAGACAAGCCCTGAGCGCGGGCGTTGGCGCCGGTCGCCCGAGGGCTGGTGCCGTTTGATCGTCGTCCGTTCGATCGTTGCCCCTTCGCTCGCGAAGGGGGAAGGGGTAGTGATTCACTCCGTAGAGAGTCATTGACGATTCGGGTGACGCTGGCGTCAGGGTTTTCTGTCGTCAATGTCAGGGTTTCCTGCACCGATGTCACCCTTTCCGCCGGCTGAAAGGGTGACGCTGGCGTCAGGGTTTCGCGGATGATCCGGTAGTGGGTGGCCCGCTTGAAGCCACCTCCGGCGGTCTCGACCTTGACCAGCCCGAGGGCCCGGAGCCGGGCCAGGCCGCGCTGAACGCTGCGCGGCTCGGTCGAGGTCATCTTGGCCAGGGTGCCGACCGACGGGAACACGTCGGTCCCGTCGTCGTTGGCGAAGCTGGCCAGGGCGACCAGGAGCAGCTTCAACCCCTGGGGGATGGTGAGGTCGAGGGCCCACAGCATCAGCCGCACGCTCACGATCGCGCCGCATGGGCGGCCTGCCGGCCGAAGTCGTCATGGGCGTGCCCGGGCTCGGCGGCGCCCTTGAGCTCGGCGATCGCCTCGGCGAAGGCGGCGAGCAGGAGCGGCTCGCGGACGGCCTGTTCCTCGGGAGCGAGGTAGAAACGTCGTGGCCGGGCCTCGTTCTCGGTCGTCGCCGGGTCCAGGACGCGCCCGGGATCGACCAGGTCGCTGATCCGGCGCAGGACCGCGACGTCGGCCTTCCACGCCGCGAAGCAGGCGGTGCACGACTCCAGGACCAGAACGTGGGCGAAGTCGGCCGCGATGAGGTCGAGGAGGCGCTGAACGGTGTACCAGTCCGGGCCTGGCCTACCAGGCGGGCGCTGACCGTCCGTCATCGGTCGGCCTGGCCGGCGGCGATGAAGTCGCGGACCGCGCCGGCGCTCACCAATCGACGTCGGCCCGCTTTCAGGCTCGCCAGGTCGCCGGAGCGGACCAGGTCGTAGATCTTCGATCGCCCGAGCCCGAGAGCGACGCCGGCCTCGTCCACGCTGAGGAGGCGATCGGGCGCGGGCTGGGCGGTCTCCGCTCGGAGCTCGTCACGGAGGGCGGCCACGAGCTCGGTGACGGCGGCCGCCAGGCGATCGGTCACGTCCGCCGCCCGGGCGTCGCGCTGGTCGTCTCGCGCTCGATGCCCTCGACCAGGATCCGGAGGGCCTCGCTCTTGAGATCCCGGTAGTTGACGCGGGCCAGCTTGCCGAGGGCATCGAACGTCTCCGGCGGGAAGGTCAGGACCAGGCGGGGCCAGCGTCGAAGGGGCTGCGGAGCATCCATCGGCCAGAGCGTGGATGGTCACGGCCCCGGCGCCTAGGTAGGTATCCGGTAGGTAGTCCGGCGCCCGACTACCTACCGCCCTACCGGGTCAAGCGTCGCCGGCGCTGGGCGTCGTCCAGGATGCCGCGCCACCCGCGGGGGCCTTGGACCTGGCGGATGCGACGCCCGTCCGCGGCCCAGCCGAGGGCCTCGCTGATCGCCGGCTGCGTCGGCGGCCAGGCGTCCTCGTGGTCGATCACGGCCTGGACGACGTGATCCCGAGGGCGATCCAGGTCCGGCGGCGGGCCGGCAGGAGCTCGCCCCGGTGCCCTCGCAGCGGCGGGCTGCGAGGGCTGCTCCGTCGCTCGCTCCAGGGAGTGGCGGGCCCTGATCTCCGCGGTTCTGGCCGTCATCAGCCGCTCGGTGAGCGCGTGCTCGTCGTGGGCCTTGCTCGGCCACCAGGTGCCGACGTTGCCCATGACGAACGCGGCGACGTCGGCCTCGGCGAGCTCCCGGGCGCGTCGAGCGTCGGCCACCCGTCGCTCGAGCCTGCTGGCTGTGCTCACGGCTCGCCTCCGAGGGCGCGGTCCATGGCGCTCGCGGTGGCCTGGCGGAGCTCCGGGGCGATCGCGCTGTAGTGGGCGACGGTGATCGAGACGCCGGTGTGGCCGAGGGCCTCGGACACCAGGACGAGCGGGACGCCGCTGGTCAGCCAGGCCGTCGCGGCCGAGTGCCGGAGCGCCCGGAACGGGACGTCCACGCCGAGCCGGTCGGCGGTCTCCCGCCAGGCCTTGCTGAGCGTGCCGGGCGGGATCGGCCGGCCGAGGCTGTCGGTGAAGATCAGGTCGTCCCGTCGGCCCTGCCAGGCGTTGCCGGCCCGGGCCCGGGCGGCGTCCTGGCGGCCGCGCTGGTCGGCGAGGGCTGCCCTGGCCGCGGCCGGCAGCGGGACCGTCCGTCGGGATCGGGCGGTCTTGGTCTCGCCCAGCGACCAGCCACCACTGGCGTCCCGGGCCAGGGCGCGGCGGACGGTGAGGGTCAGGTCGTCGGGGCCGACGTCGGACCAGGACAAGGCGGCGAGCTCGCCCAGGCGGACGCCGGTCGTGAGCGCGATCGTCCAGGCGGCGCCGAGCTCGTCGCCGGCGGTGGCCTCGATGACCCGCCGGATGGCCGGGATCGGGAGGTACTCGATCTCGCGGTGCGGCTGGCGCGGTGGCGTCGCCAGGCTGGCCGGGTTGCGGGCGATCAGGCCGTCGCGGATGGCCCGGCCGAGGCAGCGCCGGAGCGTCGCCCGAGCGCCCCGGACGGTCGTCGCCGACAGGCCGCGGGCGGTCAGGGTCGCCATCGCCTGCTCGACGTCGCGAGGGGCCAGGCGGGCGAGCGGAACCGAGCCGATGAGCGGGATCCAGTAGCCCTCGACGTGCTGGCGGTAGCCGCGCTCCGTCGCCGGGCGGACGGTCGAGCCGAGGCCGTCGATCCAGCGGGCCAGGTAGGTGCCGGTCTTGAGCTTCGGGCCGGCGCTGGTGACGCCGCGGGCGACCTCGGACTGGAGGTCGGTCATCTTCGCGAGCACGGAGTCGGCGCTCGGGCCGGACAGGTAGCGGCGGATGCGTCGCCCCGAGCTCGGGTCGGTGACGATCGCGGCGCCGCGCCAGGTGCCGTTGGAGATCGGGTAGATCGAGCCTCGGCCCCGGACGAGCCGGCCGCCTGAGCGAGCGGGGGGATACGATGGCATCGCGGGTGTCCTCTCGTGCAGGACGCTCGCCTGGCGCTCGGGTCGTCTCACAGGGACCCGGGCGCCTCTTCGCGTCCGGGATGAGAGTACGCCGACGGTCGCTACTGCTGCAACGATCTGCTGCAATGAGCGGTGCGTGAGGGCGCCAGGGTCGAGCGCGGCCGGCGAGATCGTGTGTGGACGTGGTGCCGGAGCCGGGATTTGAACCCGGACGAGGGTCGCCCCTCCGCGGAGTTTAAGTCCGCTGCGTCTGCCTGTTCCGCCACTCCGGCCCAGGGGCAAGGGTAGCCCAAGCGAGTCCCCTGCCTGCGGGACGCATGGCCCCGGGTCGCATGGCCACGGGCCGCTCTTGAGCCACGTCGCCGCCCAGAACGTGACGGACGGCCCTACACGACCACCACGGGCACGATGCATCCTCGGACGACGTGGACCCGCCGTCGCCCAGACGCGTCGTCGGGGACTCCGGAGACCGAGGGAAGCCATGCTTCGGATCGACAGCCTGCGCAAATCGTTCGGTGACATCCAGGCACTCGATGGGGTCAGCCTGAGCGTCCATCCCGGGGAGGTCTTCGGCTTCCTCGGCGCGAACGGCGCGGGGAAGACGACCACCATGCGTATCATCCTGGGCTTCCTCCGGCCGGACGCCGGGACGGTCACCTGGAACGAGCGCGATGCGCGGGCCTGGCCGCGCCGGACCTGGGGCTACATGCCCGAGGAGCGCGGACTGTACCTGCGCATGCCCGTTCTCGAGCAGCTCGTCTACTTCGCGTCCCTCTATGGCGTCTCCCGCTCACGCGCCCGGGCGGACGCGCTCGACTGGCTCGCTCGTTTCCGGATCGCCGAATTCGCGGACCGGAAGGCCGAGACCCTGTCGAAGGGCAACCAGCAGAAAGTCCAGTACATCGCGACCATCCTCCACGACCCGGACGTGCTGCTCATGGACGAGCCGTTCGTGGGGCTCGACCCGGTCAACGTCGCGATGCTCAAGGATGCGTTCATCGAGATGCGCGACCGCGGCAAGACGATCGTCTTCAGCACTCATCAACTCGAGCAGGCCGAGGAGCTCTGCGACTCCGTCGCGATCATCGACCACGGCCGGATCGTCACGGCGGGTACGACACTCGAGGTCAAGCGATCCACCGGCCACCAGGTCGTCCGAGTCGCGACGGCGGGCGACGGGAACGGGAGCTGGCTCCAGGCACTGCCCCACGTCACGGTGACCAGGCCCGGCCACGACTTCACCGAGCTGCGCGTGGACGCGGGCGCGGATCCGCAGGCGGTCCTCAAGGCCGCGATGGGCCGGGGTGAGGTCCTCCGGTTCGAGGTTGCCGATCCATCGCTCGAGGAGGTCTTCGTGGAGAAGGTCGGCGCTCTCGACCTCGAGGAACGGACGCTGGCCGCGGCACCGGAGGCACGGCGATGACCGACCTGACGAACATCCTCAACATCGCCCGCCGCGAGTACACCGTCCGCATCCGGACCCGCAGCTTCGCGCTCGGCACCGTGCTCCTGGTGCTCGGGGTGGTGATCATCGCCTTCCTCCCGGTCATCATCCGCTACGTCGACCGAACGGGCGGGGACAGGGTCGGCGTCTACGTCAGCGCACCGAACCTGGCGACCGATCCGACGGCCACCCTCAGCGTGCTCCTGAATCCGGCGAAGGCTGCCGGGCCGACGGTCGATGAGCCGCCCGATTTCGTGATCACGCGCGTGACGGACCTGGCCGCGGCGCGCGATGCAACCGGCAAAGGCGAATACGCCGCCGTGCTCGCGATCGAGCGAGGTCCCGATGGCGAGCTGACGTTCAGGCTCTACACCAACGACATCGCCACGGGTCGGACGGCGGAGACGATCCGAATGGCTTCGACCCAGATCGCGATCGGCGATCGGCTGGCGCGGCTCGGGGTCGCCCCGGCCGACCAGGCCGGCCTGTACGTTCCGGCCGATTTCAAGGTGAGCTGGACCGATCCGACGCGAACCGATCCGACGCGGGACACCGTGGCCGCCGTCGGCCGGGACATGCTCTCGTTCGGCATGACCATCCTGATCTTCATGATCATCATCATGTACGGCACCTGGATCGCGATGAGCGTCGTCGAGGAGAAGTCGTCGCGGGTGATGGAGGTCGTGCTCAACGCGGCGAGCCCGTTCGAACTGCTGACGGGCAAGGTCGTCGGCGTGGGGGCCGTGGCCCTGACCCAGTACGGCGCCATCGTCGTCGTCGGAGGGGCGGCGCTGCTGCTGCAGGGGTCTGTCTCCACTGCCATCCTCGGTTCGGCCGGGACGGCGACCGCATTGCCGGAAGGGCTCACCCTCGGCTTGCTGCTCATCTTCGGCGCGTACGGCGTCCTGGGCTTCCTGATGTACGCGTCGCTGTACGCCGCGGCCGGCTCTCTCGTCAGCCGCCAGGAGGACGTGAACGCCGCGATCATGCCGATGACCCTCCTCTCGACGGCCGGCTACATGATCGGTGTCTACGCGGCCATGGGGCTGCTCGACATCCAGGCCGGCTGGGTCACGGTGCTGTCGCAGGTCCCGTTCCTCAGCCCGTTCATGATGCTCGGCCGGATCGCCAGCGGCGCCGCCGAGCCCTGGGAGATCGTCCTTTCACTCGCGCTGCTCATCGTGTCGATCGTCGGCGCGCTCTGGCTGGCCGCCCGCGTCTACGCGGCCGGCGTGCTCCTGTACGGTCAGCGTCCGGGCGTCCGTGCGGTCTGGCGCCTGGTCCGCTCAGGGACCTGAATCCCAGACTCCTCCGACGAGGATGAGCCCGCTGGCCACGCAGCGGGCTCATCCGATGTCCAAGGGGTGGAGGCGACGACCGGATTCGAACCGGTGAATAGAGGTTTTGCAGACCTCCGTGTTGAGCCACTTCACCACGTCGCCAGAGGAGTCCGCTTCGACGGGATCACGCCCGGATGTTGGCTGCCCCTCGAGGGTTCGAACCTCGGTTCACGGATTCAAAGTCCGCTGTCCTACCG